>CAZYCG010000035.1:0-15630 GCA_964645865.1 uncultured Dehalococcoidia bacterium
AAATCAACTAAATGGGTTTTAGCTGACATACCGTGGTCAGCACTTATTAAAATACTTGCATTTGAATATTTTTTTACTAAATTACCAACCTCAGAATCAATCATTTGCAAATGCACTTTGGCCTCGCGAGTTTGGGGTGCAAATTTATGCATTGCGTAATCAGTGGTAGTTATATAGGCAAATTCAGGCCTATATTTATCAATTGCAGCACTAGCAGCCTTTATGGTCCAAGCATTTACTTCAAGCGAATATATTTCTGGTGGCTGGCCCAAAGCAGTTACAAGCCAATCGTCAGGTTGTTCAGAAGAAATGACATTAGTGGCATCTTTACCTAAAAGAGTTCTGAGTTTATCTTTAGAAGTAGCTAGAAGAGTATCAATCCTTTTTTCTTTAGCCATTGTGAATATTGTAGGAGACAATATATATTCACTAGATTCCATATAAATCTCTTCCCGTGTTTCTTGTACATATCTATAGTTGGAGCATATCCCGTGTCTGCTTGGATATTCTCCAGTAAGTATTGAAACGTTATTTACATTCGTGACAGAAGGCCACATTGACTTACCTATACAATAAAAACCTCCATTTTTGATTAGTCCATCAATATTAGGGGTATCAATCACATCAAAATATTCTGGATCAAATCCATCTACACAAATCACTATTATTGGATCAATATCTTTCACAGTTTTCTCCTTTTAACACCAAATTATCAGGAATTATTTCATGTACAAAAACCTTAATGGCGTTACTAGAATTAAAAACTTATTAACAAATCATTTTTCAGAGCTTGCCACCATAAGAGTTAAATCATATCATGAAAAAACGCCATGCATGAACTTACACACATAACCCATTTAATAGCAGAGGCTTTTGGAGAACCAGGAGACCGAACTTTTAGAATATCTGCTAAAACCGATTCGCATCTCATCTATATTTGGGTAGAAAAAGAACACTTGATTCAGCTAAGTCTTTTGGTTTTTCAACTTTCTGAAAAAGTTTCCTCCAAACAACTAAATCCTACAGATGAGCACATCGAAGATAACAAAGCTGACCTTTCAATAATTGAATTTAGAGTAGGCAAAATAGCACTAGAATTCGACCCAGAAACCGAATTGTTTATGATTGAGGCAATTCAAGACGAAGAATCTAATATAACATCTCCCCTCCATATCAGGTCAAAGATACTCCCTGATATTATAATTCGATTTGCTAAAAATGCTTTGGAGATTTGTGCCGCAGGTAGACCCTCCTGCAATTTATGTTTGACTCCTATAGACAAGGATGACCCGCACAAGTGCCCTAAACTTAACGGGCATCTGAGATTCGAAATTCCATGACATGAAGTAGGGCTAACTAAATATTTATAGGCCACTCAACAAAATAAATGCTTTCCAATACTCAACTGCTGAAATCAGGACAAATCGTCAAACATGAATTGTTGCCCGGTTGTTCTAACGCTGCTTTTTTAATCGACATAATAACTGACACGCAAAATAATCACATAAAGGCCGTTTATAAACCCAAAAGCGGGGAAAAACCCTTATGGGATTTCGCCCACGGGACACTTTATAAACGTGAATATGCGGCTTTCCTTATTAGTAATCACCTAGGTTGGCCTACTATACCAGAAACAGTAATACGAGAAGGCCCTTATGGCATCGGTTCGGTTCAATTATACATAGACCACAATCCAAGGATCACCTATTTCGATTTGAAAAACAAAGATTTTAATGGACTAAAAGAATTAGCTTTATTTGATGTTCTGGTAAATAATGCAGACCGCAAAGCCGGACATTGTATTTTAGATAAGAACAAAAAGTTATGGAGTATAGATCATGGTCTTTGTTTTCATTCCAACTTCAAGATAAGAACAGTAATGTTAGAATTTTGGGGAACCGAAATAGATACCAATTTTATCCCCAAACTTAAAAGTTTATCTCAAGAATTATCCACTGATTCTGATTTACGATACAACCTAAACAGTCTCATTTCTGAAGATGAAATAGTTTCTATGCTATCAAGGATAAACGGCTTGATTTCTGAAGGAATAATTCCTATATTGAACCCACACCATAATATTCCTTGGCCACTCATATAATCCTACATTTTTAAAATTATTCAAAATCTCCAAAAATCAATGTTTCTCTCCAATCATTTAATAATTGGAGATTAGATTCTTTATTAATCGTATCCCATTCAAATTTATTGAAGTTTTCAAGTTTTAGACGATTACCTTGAAAAAAATTTGTTATTTTATTTGGCTTTAGAAGTTTTTTTACTGTTCCCCCAGACTCTTTTACAATTATTATTCCTGCTGCAACATCCCAAATTCTTGGTGCAGAAGCTACCGCGTAACGCAAAACATTCATTCCTACCAATGCTAGGTCGACCGCAATACTGCCCGTATTCCTGTTTTCAATCGATTTCACGTTGTCTAAGCCGTAATCAGAAATTTTTCTATTTGGAAACACACCTAATGAAGACTGTTCAACGCGGTCTGCCAAGAAATTTTTCAATTCTAAATCATCACAAAACACACCATTGCCAACACTTGAGTGCACCACTATACCGTCTTTTGTATACGGCCATGGCAAATGAATTGCCCCAACTATCGGCTCGCCATCATAAAGAAGCGCTATTGAAGAACTAAACAAGGGGAAATTTGAAGAAAAATTCAGCGTTCCATCCAAAGGATCAACGACCCACACATATTTGGATTCTTTGCTTGATTTATTATTCGTTTTATCAGTTTCTTCACCAATAAATGCATGGTCTGGATAGTATTTTTTTATTTCAGCAGAAATAAATTCTTGGCACTTGAAATCAACTTCGGTTACCGGATCAACCTTTTCCCCATTTTTGAATTCGATTCCTATCGTTCGCCCAAAGTGTTCTTTAATAATGACACCTGCGGCACGAGCTAACGTTTCAGCTAATTTTTGGCATTCTAAAATATTTGCAGGTCCATATTTAAACATGTTTTTTGTCCTTTTGATTAACTTCAACCAATCCTATTTAACTTCCTCCCACAATTCATTCATTTCCACAAAATCCATATCATTAAGATTCCTCTCCTGAGATTTAGCTATATCGGCCATTTTTTGGAATCTCCGAATAAATTTCTTGTTAGATGTTTCCAAAGCCAGTTCAGGATTTATTCCAATCCATCTTGCAACATTTACTATAGAGAACAACAAATCACCGAATTCTTCCTCACGGTTTGCAATTGAATCGGCTTTCCTAATTTCTTCAATCTCTTCAGGAACTTTAGCCAAAACTTGCTCATATTCCAACCAATCAAAACCAATTGCAGACGCTCTTTCTTGAATCAACAATGCCGCAGCTAAAGAAGGAGAGGATCTAGGAACATTGCCTAGAATAGAAGCATCCGGGTCTGATTTAGTCTCAGATTTAATTTTATGCCAATTCGATTCAATTTCTTTTTTTCCTAGCTGTTGAGCATTTTGAAAAATATGTGGGTGCCTTTCAATCATTTTACTTATAATTGCATTAAATATGTCTCGTTCATCAAAGCATTTCTGTTTTTTTGCAAGAACAACTTGGAATCCTAATTGGAAAAGCAAGTCTCCTATCTCCTCTAAAATTCCTGCTGTGTTATTTTCTGTGATAGCGTCAATCAGTTCATATGTTTCATCTAATAAAAATTTCCTGCTTGACATAAAAGTTTGAGATTTATCCCATTCACACCCCTCAGGGCCTAAAAGATGATTTATCAAATCAATCATATCTTCAAAACTAACATGGTTTTTACAATATTTTTGTTCCATTACAAATTATGCTCCGCTGATTTATATTTATATAAACTATACCTTCAAATCACCTTCTCCTTAGTTTGATTATACAGTCAGTGCCTGCTAAACTTTTTGAAACATAACTAATTATTAGTTATAAATATCCAATAAAAATTTTTACCGTAGAGGCTAAAGTGGGAAATGTAAACATTGAATTTAGTCCTGACACAGATATTTTCGATGCGAATATATCTTTGGGAAGAAGGCATAATACTAGGCCTAGGGTTGACAACCTACATGACACATTGGTGTTGATGGATTTATCTAAAATAAATAGAGCATTGGCCTACAACCCGCATGCAATGTATTTTGACGGGCTTGACGGAAATTCGATTTTGATTGAGGAAATCGAAAATCAACGTTCTCGCATTGAACCTCAATTCATATGGAGCCCAGGAATTGATTCTATAAATACTGCGATTGACCAGACTCAGCTTCATAATGTTAGATCAATCAGGATGACTCCTATTTCCAATAACTATGTTTTTAAGCCGTGGGTTGTTTCAGAATGGCTAGAATGGCTATCAAGTGAGTCAATCCCGCTATGGTTGCCAGTAGAGGAAACTGACCCAGGAGATATATTTGAAACAGCCTCCAATCATCCTGACCTCAAACTTATATTGACAGAGGTACACTATAAACATTATCCCTGGGTAATGCACATGTTGAAAGCATTGCCTAATCTTTATATCGAAACTTCCCGATTTGTTGTGATGGATGGAATAAGAACGCTTGTTGATGCTATTGGTTCTAAAAGAATATTATATGGGTCGCGTTTTCCATATTCTCCATTTTCCCCCATGTTGTATGCGATAAGCCTGTCTAACTTAAACCCCAATCAACTCAGCCAAATATGCCACACAAACTTGGAAAACTTATTGAAGGATGGAAAATGATTAAAACACCTGTAATCGATTTTCACACTCATGCTGGAGGTTGGTCTAGTATTGGAATGAAATTTGACATTCCAAAATTTATTAAAGTTATGGATGCATCAGGGGTGGACATATCCTGCATCAACTGTATTTTTCATGGAAAAGCTAAAAGATCTAACGATATTGTGTCGGCGATTGTTAAAGAGAATCCTCACAGGTTCGCTGGCGTTGGGTTTGTTACCCCACATTATCCTGATGAATGCATTGCCGAGCTAGAAAGGTGTTTTGACCACTTAGGAATGAAGTTTTTGAAAATATATCCCGATTATTATGGAAAACCAGTTGACGACCCTGGCTACTATCCAATTTTCGAATGGGCCGACGAAAGAAATTTAGTAATCATGTGTCATTCCTCTTACGGAACAGGTTCACCATCTGATTCCTTAACTGGCCCATTAAGATTTATAGGTTTATCTGACAGATATCCTAACATTCGTTGGGTTTTAGCTCATTCAGGCAATGATACTCCAGGGCAAATTCAGGCTGTAACAGCTGGCCAGAGTTCCCCAAATATATTTTTGGAAACATGCACATCCTTTGGTGCACAAGGCACTATCGAGTTTTTGGTTGAAGGCGTTGGAGGAGATCGGGTTTTATTTGGCTCCGATATGCCTTTAATAGACGGGAAGTTTGGTGTAGGTAGAATAGTAACTGCTGATATATCTGACGAAGATAAGAAAAAAATTCTCGGCCTAAATGCTATGAAGTTGTTAAATATACAACCAAACGATTTACCAAATATATAAAACACATAATTGAAGGAAATAACAATGGTTCGATCTTTATCTTCTCTACAATCAGAATATCGTGAAAAAACCCCAAGGTCATATGCTCAATGGAAAAAAGGCATTGACGTTATGCCTGGAGGAGTTATAAAAGGAGCCTATTGGTATGACCCTTATCCAATATATATAGATAGCGCAGAAGGCTGTCATATTTTTGATATTGACGGTAATAAATACCTAGATTTTGCTAATCACCACAGCACAATGATAGTAGGCCACAACCACCCAAATGTTGTTCAAGCAGTCGCTGCTGAGCTACAAAAGGGGTTAGGGTTTGGCGGGCCTACCAAACTTGAAGAAGAAATATCATCTGAAATAGTAGCAAGATTTCCTGCCATTGACAAAGTAAGGTTTACAAATTCTGGGACAGAATCGTCTCTACACGCAACCCGAATTGTCAGAGCTCACTCCGGGAAACAAAAAATCGCTAAATTTGAGGGAGCATATCATGGCAGCCATGATGCTGTTGAAGTAAGTTCTGCTCCCCCTTTAAATAAAGCCGGATCTCCCGAAATGCCAAACGCAGTTCCTGCTTGGCCTGGAATGAGTAAGGATTCGGAAACCGACATTATAATTCTGCCCTACAACGATATGGAAAGCGTAGAAGCAATACTGACAGAAAATAAAGATGATATTGCAGGAGTCTTCTATGACGGCAGAGCCGGGATGCTTGACATTCCGATTGAATTTTCTAAGTTTGTCAGGAAAATAACAAAAGACCTTGGGATATTAATGATTATGGACGAAGTGGTAAGCTTCCGGGCTGGGGTTGGCGGCTATCAGGGCTATGCCAGTATAGAACCTGACCTCTCAATCTTTGGAAAGGTAGTCGGCGGCGGATTGCCTGTAGGGGCTATAGGGGGGAAATCTAAACTGATGGATGTTGTAGATACGACCAAAGACACTGGCTTACCAACTGTAAATCAAAGCGGTTCTTTCTCAGGAAATAGTTTAACCCTTGCGGCAGGCCTTGCTACTTTAAAAGCGCTAACACCTGAAGCATATTCTCATTTAGACAATATAACAAACCAACTGCACGTTGGTATGGAAAAAGTTTTCAATCAAGCTAATATCCCATGTCAAGTTGTCAGTGTAGGGTCAATGCTTAATCCCTTTATTAGCACCGCCCCAATTCGTGATTACAGAGCATTAGCAGGTATCGATTCCGACCTTACGAATAGAATCCACCTCGGATTACTGTTGAAAGGGGTACATATAGGAAGGGTCCCTATGAGTTTTTGCTTGTCTACTCCGACACAAGATTCGGACATCCAAAAAGCCCTAGATGTACTTGCTGAAGTTCTTGATGAAGCGTAGCATTATCCAAATGATGGCTTGGTCTTAAAATATAATTAATTACTGCAACATCCGCCGCCACAGCAACCCCCTGTACTTGTGTCGCTAGCTGTGCTAGTAATATTTTCTCGGGATGTTGTCATTGCGACAGATGCAAAAACTGAAAGTCGTCTATCGCCTAAACCACCACATTTAGGACATGAAACAGCTAAACCAGCATCTTTAAACTTTTTTCTTTTGTCAAAACGCAAACTACATTCTGAACATTCATACTCATATATTGGCATTATTAACCCGCCATTATGTTATGACAAATATAATAGCGTACATAGCAAAACAATACTATAATCAACATATGAGTTCATTTAAGCATTACAATAGTTAAAAATTAAAGTTAAGGACACTGGATTTAAAGAGGCTTTCTAATTTATGACAAATAAAACTTTAGACAAATCTATGGTTCCAAATCAAAATGGGCGCTTCGGAAATTATGGCGGAAAGTTCGTACCTGAAACTTTAATGCCTGCACTTGAAGAACTTGAACAAGAATATCAAAATGCAATTGTTGATTCGAAATTTAATGACGAATTTAGAAACATTTCTGCAACCTATTCAGGTCGACCAACACCTATATATCATGCCACCAATCTTTCTTCAGCCATTGGAGGAGCACAAATATTTCTAAAACGTGAGGATTTAGCACATACAGGAGCGCACAAAATAAATAATGCGGTTGGGCAAGGCTTATTAGCTAAACGCATGGGGAAAAACAGGATAATCGCAGAAACCGGTGCAGGGCAGCACGGCGTAGCAACAGCAACAGTTTGTGCAATGCTTAACCAAGAATGTATTGTTTATATGGGAGAAGAAGACATATTAAGACAATCACTAAATGTTTTCCGAATGAAATTATTAGGGGCAGAAGTTGTTTCCGTGAAATCGGGGTCAAAAACCCTGAAAGATGCAATAAATGAAGCTATTAGAGATTGGGTTACAAATGTCCGATCCACTCATTATAGTATTGGTAGCGTTGTAGGCCCGCATCCTTACCCCCTCATAGTAAGAAACTTTCAGTCCATTATTGGCAAAGAGGCTAAAGCACAGTTTTTAAGCCAAGTAGGCACGTTGCCAGATAATGTGATTGCTTGCGTGGGAGGAGGAAGTAATGCTATAGGGCTTTTTCACGAATTCACGCCCAACCAAATGGTCAATCTTATTGGAGTTGAAGCAGGAGGGTCTGGTAATCAGAAAGGTAAAAATGCAGCAACTCTAGTCAACGGAGAACCAGGTGTTCTGCATGGTGCTATGTCATATCTTTTGCAAGACAATTATGGTCAAATAATTGAGACAGAAAGCATATCGGCGGGACTTGATTATCCTGGAGTTGGGCCAGAGCATAGTTACTTAAAAGACTCCGGTCGCGCTTGTTATGTTAGCGTAACTGACGATGAAGCTTTAAATGCATTCCAGCTTTTATGTAAAACTGAAGGAATAATACCCGCACTAGAATCATCTCATGCTTTAGCATATGCCATTAAATTAGCTCCCACTCTTACTCCGAACAAGTCTATCCTTGTTGGCCTAAGCGGTCGTGGCGATAAAGACATAGACACTGTAGCAAAAATGTTGAATGTGGATATCTAAATGTTTACTTTTACAGAATTTTTCGGGTTTGATTTAAAAATTATACCGATAAACATAAGGGGAAATCATCATGCGTGAAAGAGGCTATGGCAAAGATACAGGATTGACAATAAGGATGTTTTTCACAAGTTTTTTGTTATTACTTCTTTACTGTTTTTTTGGTTTATTTCTTTTTTCAATGGGCATGCCTATAGAGATTTTATTGATAATCGGCATTGTAATGGTTGCGTTCCAATTTTTTGCTTCTGACAAACTTGTTTTAAAAAGTACAGGCGCTCGCGTAGTTTCTCCCGAACAAGAACCCAAGCTTCACGCTACAGTGGAAAGATTAGCGGCTTTAGCCGATATGCCTAAACCTAAAAAAATTGCCATTATGGAGACTCACGTACCCAATGCTTTCGCCACAGGTAGGAGCCCTAACAATGCTGTTATAGCTGTTACTAGAGGACTGCTGTCCAAACTTAATGAAAAAGAACTTGAAGCAGTATTGGCCCATGAATTAAGCCATATCAAGAATAAGGACGTTATGGTGTTGACTTGGGCTAGTCTGATAGTTGTGATATCCGGTTTTCTTATGCAAATGCTATTTTGGATGAGTCTTTTTGGAGGTTTTGGTGGAGGAAGAAGAAGCAGCAGAGAAGGTGGCGGGCAGGCCATGTTAGTCATCATGGCTGTTTACTTAGGAACAATCTTAGTTTATTTCATCAGCCAACTTCTTATATTAACAATATCAAGATATCGAGAATATGCTGCTGACAGGGGCGGTGCAATCTTAACAGGATCTCCTCTGTCACTTGCTTCTGCTCTCGAGAAAATAAGTGGCGACGTAGCGAGAATCCCAGAAAAAGACTTGCGGACCGTCGAACACGCTAATGCTTTTTTTATAATACCCGCTCTTAGCGGTAAGAGCCTTGGAAATTTATTATCTAGTCACCCACCGACTGAAAAACGGATTGAAAAACTCCGTGATATGCAGGCCGACCTCGAAGGGCCTCGTAAATACACTGGCGGATAGAATCTATGGGTTTTTATTCTTTTCTCTTTGGACGAAATAAACTCAAAAAACCCAAAAGAGAACAGTTTTTTTCAATCGTGGGTGCTGCAGCAACAGTTGAAGAAAGAGCCGGTCTTTCTTTTTCTCATAATGCAGGTGTTCTTTTTAGCCCGGTAGACTCTTTGTTTTTCGAAGAACTAGATAGAGAAATAAGGGATTTGTTAAAAATAAGTTCCTTATCAACTAATACAAAATATCAAATACTTGACGATTCTTTGGGATCAAGGTGGGTAGCATTTGAGGATAAAGACTTTGAAGACTTAGTTGAATTCGCTCATATTGTTAATGAAACCTTCATTGATCATGGCTACGGAGATAGGCTTATAGCATCAGTCTTCGGGTTTTTTTTCCAGAACAATAATGCTTATTGGATTTATCTGCCTAAAAGAGGCAAGTTCTATCCTCTCGTTTTTGACAACCAAAATAAACGCGACCACCAATTAGAATTTCGCCTTGCCAATATTATGGAACAAGAAAACATAGAAGTTGAAAAACCCGATAAATGGTACCCACTGACAGGCATACCTTTCTAACAATATTGCAACGAACTTCACTAATTAATGGTTATTAACCCACTAATCAGGAATAAGCCCTTCGCCTTTAAACAAAGATGTGGCTTCATCGAAGCTAATATCTGAATTGGGTAAAACCAAGTCAGATTCTATTAACTCATCAACTGGCACTAGAGTGCCATGATTGCGAACTAGACTCAACATTGTTTGCAGTTTTGGTGTAAACCCTGCCACATTTCCTTCTTCTACTAACTCGACCAATTCATTATCTATAGCATTTAATTCATCTATATATTTTCCAGGTAAATCATATTGGTCTTCTGAGAGTATTCTGACTATCATTATTTGCCTTCCTCCAATTGTTTAGTAGAATCATCTCCTATTTCGTTTTTCAACGCTTTCATTTCTTCTTCAACAGTAGAAGATGAGGAAAGTTTTTCAAGCTCTATCTCTATTTCGTCTTTACCCATATTGAGAGGGTCATCAAGAACACCAGAGACTATTAGTTCGTCAATTGCCCCTGCTTTGGCTTGCAGGCTTTCGGTTTTAGACTGAGCTCTTTCTATAGCTATAGATACGTCACCCATTTCTTCTGATACCCCAGACAAAGCAGAACCTATTCTAACTTGAGCTTGAGCCGCATTATATTGTGCTTTAATTATTTCTTTTTTTGTTCTAAATGCTTCCACTTTAGACTGTAATCTCTGTTCAGCACGAGTTAGTTTTTCTTGTTCGATTTCCAATCCACCAAGCTGATCTTCCAATGCCTGAAGTTCGGAAATTGCTGATTGTTTTCTTTCTAAAGCAATTCGGGCTAAATCCTCTCTGCCTACATTGAGAGCTTCCTTTGCTTGTGAGGTCAATTTTTCTACTTTCGCTTCAACTTTTCCAGCTTGTAATTCAAGCCTTCTTTTGTTTGTCACCATTTCTAAAACACTTCTTTTGACTTTCCGAAGGCTCTCCATTTGCTTTTCGTAAGAATAGTCTAATGTTTCTCTAGGGTCTTCAGCTTTATCCAAAACTGTACTAACCTTAGATTTAACAATCATGGTCATCCTCGATAACATTCCCATTTGTAAACCTCCGACTTATTCAGTATATGTAATACTATTATACAATATAAAATCTAGTTGGTTAATGTAGATATCGGGTGTTGCTGACTGCTATAATAACGCCGTGCTTTTCCAAGTTATCTCGAATCTCCTAAATAATTCGATTGAGGACAATTAAAATCAATTCTATTGATAAAACCGAGCAGTTAAATTTAGAAAAAGTTGCCCGTCAAATGAGGCGTAACATTCTTGAAATGATTCACGAGGTACAAAGTGGTCATCCTGGTGGTTCTCTTTCTTCAGTTGAAATCCTAGCTTCTCTATATTTCAGCATACTTAAACACGACCCCACTAACCCAAGTTGGGAAGCCCGAGATAAATTTATTTTAAGCAAGGCCCATGCTTGTCCTGTTTTATACGTTGCTTTAGCCCAAAGCGGATATTTTCCTGAATCAGAATTAATGACATTCAGAAAAATAAATAGCAGGCTACAAGGTCACGCGCACATCAAAACACCAGGCGTTGAAATGTCAGGGGGTTCTCTTGGACAAGGCCTTTCATTTGGAGTCGGAGCTGCAATTGCTGCACGCCTTAATAACAACAACTCTACAACCTACGTGCTATTAGGAGACGGAGAATGTGACGAAGGTCAGATTTGGGAAGCCGCAATGTCTGCATCACATCATAAATTGGATAATCTCGTTGCAATTGTAGATAGAAATGGTATTCAAAACGACCGCTTTACTCACGAAGCCATGGATATTGAGCCTTTCGAAGACAAATGGAGATCTTTCGGGTGGGATGTAGCCTCTATTAATGGCCACTCATTTCAGGAGATTATCCCCGCATTAAACAGTACACAGACTGTTAAAAACACTCCCAGCGTAATTATTGCAAAAACTGTTAAGGGGAAGGGAGTGAGTTTCATGGAAAATAATCCGGGGTTCCACGGAAAAGCTCCAAGCGAAGAAGAGTTGGTGAGGGCTTTTGAGGAAATTAAAATCAATCCAATAAATTAATTATCTTATAACAGTTGAACGAAATCATTAGTAAGGTAACAAAATGACAATAAGGGAATTTAAGACTGCTGAAACACGAATAGCATCGGGTGAAGTTTTAGCCGAACTTGGGGAAATTTATCCTAATTTAGTAGTACTTGGCGGAGACTTAAATAAGTCAACCCAAGTAACTAAATTTGCTGATCTATATCCTGAACGTTTTTTTGATTTTGGACCGGCTGAACAGAATATTGTCAGTGTAGCTGCGGGACTCGCTTCAAGTGGTAAAATTCCAATTGTAAGTACATTTGCGGTATTTGGATCAAGTAGACCTTATGACCAGATAAGAGTCGGGGTTTCACAATCAAATCTAAACGTCAAAATTATTGTTACTCATGCAGGATTACTTACAGGTGAAGATGGTGTATCTGCACAGAGCATAGAAGACATTGCCATAATGAATGCCTTACCAAATTTCAATGTGCTTGTGCCTTCGGATTCAGTCGAAACAAAATCAGCAATAAAAACGGCCATTGCCACAGATGGGCCATTTTATATTCGTCTATCCCGCCCACCTACGCCAATATTACACGATAAAGAGGATTTCAAATTAGGAAAAGGCGAAATAATAAACGAAGGGAAAGACGCAACCATAATCGCATGCGGGATCATGGTTAGTGAAGCTATTGTCGCCGCAGAAAATCTTGCGACAAAAGGTATAACCTGCAGGATAATAAATATGTCAACAATTAAACCCATTGATGCTTCAATAATAATTGAATCTGCTCGTAAGACTGGTGCTATTATTACTGCTGAAGAACATTATATTAATGGCGGACTCGGATCTGCAGTAGGATTAATTTTAGGTAATAACATTCCCACGCCTACAGAGAATGTCGCCCTCACCCAATATGCAGAATCAGGTGCGCCTGATGAGCTGTTGAAAAAATATAAACTTACATCCATTGACATAGAAAATGCTGTAAAAAAAGCTATTTCCCGAAAGACTAAACCAACTATTTCGTAATGCACACAGGGGAATTAAAATTACAAACCTCGAAACATATCTTAATAGCAATCCAGACATAGAACCTAATCTTTCAAAAGTTTTTATGGCTATCGCTTCCGGAGGCCTGACTGTACAAAAACAAGTCGACAGATTAAACATAGACGGATACTTTGGATCGACCGGCAAAACCAATGTACAGGGAGAAGACGTCCAAAAACTTGATGAATCTGGCAATAAGGTGTTCATTGATTCTTTTAAAAAATGTGGCGCGGTTGCTATGGTGGGCTCAGAAGAGTTAGATGGCCCTGAAATCATGGGTAATGCTTCTTCACCCTTTCTTGTCAATATGGACCCTGTCGACGGTTCGAGCAATATAGATGTTGCAGTAAGTATCGGTTCGATTTTCGGTATTTGGCCTAGAGATTTTGATAGCCCTCTAAGTGATTCGTCACTGGTTTCCAAAGGCGAAAATCAAGTTGCAGCAGCATACATCGTATATGGATCAAGCACGGTCATGGTGCTAGCGTCCAAGTCAGGGGTACAATCTTTTACTTTAGATTCGAGCACTGGTCTTTTCGTGATGACAAACCAAAATGTCGTTTTACCAAAGAAATGGCAATACTATAGTGTCAATTACGGTAATTGGGATGGATTTTCCAAATCCATCCAAGATTCTTTAATCGATTTGCAATCATCACACTCATTAAGATATGTAGGATCTCTCGTGGCTGATTTTCATAGAAACCTACTAAAGGGAGGTGTGTTTATCTATCCACAAGATAAAAGTAGTCCTAATGGAAAATTACGTTTAATGTATGAAGCAAATCCCCTCAGCTATATAATAAAGCAGGCAGGTGGATTAGGGTCGTCTGGAACAGAAAACATATTAGATATAGAACCACAATCCCTACATCAAAGAACGCCCTTAATATTGGGTAATTCAGATGCAGTTGAATCAATCGTATCATAGAAAAGTAGGAGTTAAAAAATGAATCTACAAACCCTATCAAAAATAGCAAATAACTTAGTAGCGCCAAAAAAAGGAATACTGGCCGCCGATGAAAGTTCAGGTACAATTAAAAAAAGATTCGATTCTATAAATGTAGATTCTACTGAGGTAAGTCGTAGAAACTATCGCGAACTCCTGTTTACAACAAATAGCGTTTCTCAGTTTATTAGCGGAATTATATTGTATGATGAAACGATGCGGCAAGACGGCAATGACGGAATTTCCCTAGTAAAAACCATAACGGAAAACGGGATGATTCCCGGAATTAAGGTTGACAAGGGAGCAAAACCTCTAGCCGGATCAAGCTCTGAAACAATTACAGAAGGACTGGATGGATTAAGAGAAAGACTGGATGAATATAGTCAGTTAGGTGCCAAGTTTACAAAATGGAGAGGCGTCATTGAAATCGGAATTTCTACGCCTACACAATATTGTATAAAGACTAATGCCCACGCATTAGCTAGATTTGCTGCTCTGAGCCAAGAAGCAGGTCTTGTCCCTATTGTTGAGCCCGAAGTACTGATGGATGGAACACACGATATAGATGCCTGTTTGAGAGTAACGGAGACAACATTGAGAGAGGTTTACTATGAACTAGGTTGTCAGAATGTAGCCCTCGAAGGGACGCTTTTAAAACCTAACATGGTTCTTTCTGGCAAAAATGCAGATGAACGGGCCTCTTCAGAAGAAGTAGCAGAAAAAACATTAGCCTGCCTCATGAACACAGTTCCTTCTTCTGTTCCAGGAATAGTTTTTCTGTCAGGAGGACAGAGTGATGAAGAGGCTACAATCAATTTAAATAGTATCAATATAGCTGCAAAATCCGTAGCTGCTCCCTGGCAATTGAGCTTTTCATATGGAAGAGGGCTACAAGCAGCACCATTAAAGGAATGGAATGGAAAAGATGGTAATGCTAAAGCGGCACAAAACAGTTTTTACCAAAGAGCTGAAGTTACTAGCGCTGCCCGCGAAGGAACGTATTAAGCATAATATCAGCGAATGTATCATGCTTAACCCCTTATTATTAGCAACAACAAATACTGGCAAAATACAAGAATTTAAATTGCTTTTAACGGGATCCAATTATTCTTTAGTTACACCAAAACAAGCGGGTTTAAATCTTTCTGTTGCAGAAACGGGATGTTCTTTTAATGAAAATGCTTTAATAAAAGCTAAGGCATATTCTGTTGCGACAAACTATTTATGCCTTGCTGATGATTCTGGTATCGAAATCGATGCGCTTAATGGTATGCCCGGAATATATTCAGCCAGATACGGAGGAGATGGTCTTACGGATAAAGACCGTGTAAATTTAGTTCTCAGCAAAATGAAGGATGTTCCTTGGCATCTTAGAACGGCAAGGTTTCGCTCCAGCTTAGCCTTAGCTTGGCCAAACGGAGAAAATTCTATATACGAGGGAGTTCTTGAAGGATTTATCGAGTTCGAGCCCAAGGGCACAAATGGTTTTGGATACGATCCCATATTTTATATTCCTTTCCTACAAAGTACTGTAGGAGAGTT
>CAZYCG010000036.1:0-12621 GCA_964645865.1 uncultured Dehalococcoidia bacterium
GTGCAAACCAGTTAGTTGCCGGTGTTGATACTTTTCATTCTGCCCATGCTGAAGGCTATTAAAAGTTTTATTCCACTCTATAAAAAGAACTCTGACCACCATCAACTGTCAGGGTAGTCCCTGTGACAAAAGCCGATTCATCTGAAGCCAGATACAATGCAGCGTAAGCTATATCTATAGGATGTCCCATATGAGGTAAAGGTTGTTTCTGTTTAAAATCAACAATCACATTCGATTCGTCTAGATTACCCCAATCAACACCGGTCATCTCAGTAGCAATCGATCCTGGATGAATTGCATTAACCCTTATTTTATTTTGTGCATAATCTATCGCTACTTTTTTTGTAAGAGATGTAACAGCACCTTTAGAAGCATGATACGAAGTTGAAGGTACTTTATTCGCCTGAAAAGATAACACAGATGAATTATTAATTATAGAACCTTTACCAACTTTAACCATCTCAGGTATTACATATTTAATCATTAAAAACATTCCACTTAAATTCACATCTAATATTTTGTCCCAACTATTCTTTGTTTCATCTGTGACAATAGACATTTTTTTCTCATTTATTCCTGCGTTGTTAAATAGCACATCAATTTTCGAAAATTCAGATACTGAATTTTTAATAAGTTCCTGAACATCTTTTTCTTTTGAGACATCCGCCTTAATGAAAACAGCATTTCCGTTTTCATTTCTGATTCCTTTCGCTATTTGCTCTCCTAAATCAGACCTTCTACCACAGATAACTACTTTCGCACCTTCTTTTGCAAACAAAATAGCGGTCGCTTTACCCATACCTGACGTGCCGCCAGTTATGATAGCTACTTTATTTTTGAGTCTCAAATCACTCTCCTATTGAATACAAAATGCCAACAAATCGAATTTATAGCTGATTTCATTATGTTAACAAGTTTTCCCATCATTTATCTAATCGAATTGCGCTATAATCTCATAAATTCTATTTCCATAGGTGTAATACATGAGATTAATAATAACCGGATGTGAATACTCAGGAACAACCACATTATCTTTTGAACTAGCAAAATGGGGTAAAAAACAATTTATCGAAAGCGGCAAAGAAGAAGCCGGGTGGGACCTTAATGCTTTTCACGACCATTGGAAAATCCCTCATGTAAATAATTTTTCATCCCCAAAAACATTAAAAGAACAAAATGAACTGATAGCAGAATATCCTGATGCCTCCAATGGAGATTGGTCACGTACAGGGTTAACAAAAAAAGAGCAAGAAATGATACTAGGGTTAACTCCAAGGTTAAAAGAAATGTTCCAAAGATACCACCTTGAATACCATATCCAAAAAGCGTTTTATAAACAAAACCATCATATTATGATTGGAGCTCATATAGAGGAAGGTATATATGGACCTTTGTATTTTGGTTACGGAGGACCAGGACAAAAAGGAGAGAGGGAAAAATCTATGCGTTCCTTTGAGGAGCAAATATTGGAAATAGCCCCTGATACTATACTAATATTGGTAAAAGCAGATCCTGAAGTCATAAAAAACAGGATGGAAGCAGACCCGCATTCAAACGGCTGTTTAAAAGAAAAAGATATTGAGCATGTACTAAAAAGATTTGATGAGGAGTATGAAGCATCATTATTAAACAACAAATTTACTATAGACACAAGTTCATCCAAAATCGGGGAATCATTTGAAGAACTGATACAAATACTACAACCGTACATTTAATGTTTTTACTTAAAACGAACTTTGTTAAGTTGCATAGCACCAAAATGAAATGTATCATCCAAGCACAATAGTTAGCAGTAAAAGAAATAATGGACAAAAATATAATGAAACATAAGATTTTTTCAAATGACGATGCATGGATATTAGGCTTTACTAATCCTCCTTTAACCCCGGATAAAATGTGGGAAGATATGATTAAGCCTCATATAGGCTCACCCATCAAAGGATTTATGTGGTCAGTTGGAGGGCATGACATATGGGATTTTGAAACTAATATTGGTGAACGCTCTGACCAAGCTTATGGTAATTCAAAAGATAAAAGTCAGAAAGCAAGAGGTGATAACCTTAAATTTCTTATAAAAAATCATGGTGGCCCGATGGAAGTCATCACAGATTTGTGCAAAAAAGCAGAAATTAAATTTTATCCTTCAGTAAGAATGAATGAACATTACGACATAGATATCGATGATCCTTCATTCAGTAAATTTAGGAAAAACAACCCTGAATATCTGATTGGATGGAATGAACTCAATTCTGAACCTAGTATGGAATGGGGAGTTAGCACGGGATTAAACTATTCAATAAATCATGTTAGAAATTACATGAGCAGTATAATCCTAGAATTAGCTGAAAGATGGGATATTGATGGTATAGAGTTAGATTTTATGCGGCATCCAGCATTTTTCAAAATTTCAGAATCTAATTCAAATCACTATCTGATGACAGACATGATTACTGGTATTAGAAACAGGATGAATCTAATTGGAAAAGAAAGAAATAAACACCTCGATTTGATTGTTAGAGTCCCACCAGCCCTATCCGACTGTAAAAGAATAGGACTAAATATAAACGCATGGGTAACAAATAAATTGGTAGATGTAGTGGTAGCTGGCGGAGGAATGATTCCATTTGAAATGCCAATAAAGGAATTCTGTGATTTAACCAAAGGAACTGAAACTTCAGTTTATGGATGTCTAGAAGCCCTACATCCCCATGGTACGGATAAAAATGTATTAAATGCGATTTCTTCCAGATATTATCAAGCTGGAGTTGACGGAATATACCTTTTCAATTTTTATTCCATGTCGAAAGAGTGGAAAAAAGAAGTACTAGAGCCAATCTCAGATATTGATTTATTAAAAAAAGAAAACAAAATATATGCGACAGATGATAGAAACAGATTTCAGCCTAAGTCCAAATTACATTTTTCATTTTTAAATGCCATTAAACGAACACAGATACCTGTTACAATCGATTCTACTCACCATACTGACGGGGTACCAATATACATGGATATACCCGAGGATTTTGACAAAATTGAAAAAACAAAAGCTACTTTAGAGATCAGGTTTTTGTTTGATGATATTGGCATTGATAACCTCGATTCAATAACTGTAAACGATCATGGATTGAAACTTGATGATGCAAAGATTTCCAGCGGACTAGAAATGGAAAATTATGACGCTAAATGGAACATATATCCGTCTAAAACCATAACTACGATAACTGATGGTAAAGTCTATTCATTTGCAATCACTCCTGAAATCTTTAAATTTGGTGAAAATATTATCCGCATAAAAAGTAAAGAAACAAATATACCAAAACCCGCCACACTTAAAATCAATAAAATACAGGTTCTAATAACTCACAATTAGCAAATATATTTATATAAAAGGACATACTCATGCCAAGAAGCGGTAAAAACAGAAAAGTTTTATCAAATGACGATAGCTGGATTTTACATTTCAGAAATCCATTGACACCAGAAATCATGTGGGACGAGATGATTGAGCCGCACGTAGGTTCAGCAATAGACGGTTTTATATGGTCTTCAGGAGCATACACTTATAATTTCGAAACAGAAATAGGTGAACGCAGCGACAGTAGAAGCCCAGGCAATTTAGAGCAATTTATCGAAAAACATGGTGGTCCTTTAGCTGTCATCCCTAAATTATGTAGAAAAGCAGGCATGGATTTTTTCCCTTCTTTCAGGATGAACCAACATTATGACAGCGATATGACAGATAAACTTCGTCTTGAACACCCTGAATACCTTATTAACAGAGGTAAAGAACCCTTAAAAGGTAGCATGGAGTGGGGAATCGGTAGAGGGCTCGATTTCTCATTTGAAGAAGTAAGGAAGATGAAAGCAGATGTGATATTAGAAACAATAGAAAGGTTCGACGTAGATGGTGTTGAATTAGATTTCATGAGACATCCTGGGTATTTTAAAGTCGAACAAGCAATTTCCAACGCCTACCTTATAACTGACATGGTCAAATATATTCGAGATGGAATGGATAAACTTGGAGAAATCAATAATAAAAAATACGACTTGATAGTCAGGGTTCCCGCTAGTTTTAGTGCTTCTTTGGGAATAGGTTTGGATGTTGAAACATGGATAGAAGAAGATTTAGTAGATATAGTTGTCGCCGGAGGCGGATTTATCCCTTTCGATAGCCCCATACATGAATTCGTACAAAAGGCTTCAAGTAAAAATATCCACATATTTGGTTGCTTAGAAGGATTAAGACCTGCTGTTGACCAGCTGACACTTAGAGCTATCGCAGCAAATTATTGGAATCAAGGAATAGATGGAATTCATTTATTTAACCTATATAGCATGAGCGCTAGTTGGAAACAAAATGAATTAAAGGAATTATCTTCTCCTGACAAGTTAAAACACCTAGATAAAAGGTATGAAAGAGACCGTTCTTATTCTAGATTTGGAACTGCAAGTCATCTACATATGTCATTTAGAAACGGCATACCAAAAACACAGTTGCCGCTAGCTATCGAACCCACACTCACCAATCAAACTGCGGATGTTGAAATAAATGTTGCCGACGATATAGAAGATGCAATTTCCAAGAACATACTGGCAGATTGCGAATTAGAATTACTTTTTGATGGATTTAATGATGATGAAATATCTGTAAGTATCAACAATCGCAATTTGAATTGGGATGATGCTATAACCGATCCCAATGGATGGGATTTTGTTCATTACAAAGTTGACACCAATTGGAATTATTATCCATCACAACTAGACAAAAAAAATGATGAAGGTTATTGCGCTAAATGGACCTTAAGTTCTGAATTAATAAAATCTGGTATAAATACTATCCAAATCAAAATGATTAAACCAGACTCATCCAGAATAGATTCGCTCGTCCTTAACAACGTAAGATTATCAATAAAATACAATTGACAATTAACATACAAAATTCATCAAAAGGGGATTTATATGAAAAAGTATAGAGGTGGTGTAATAGGATTAGGCTGGATGGGTATGCTATATGACCTTGCCAAAAGAATAGGGGACAAATTCGAGATTGATGATGCTGATAGACCAACTCCGGAACTCGACGTCCACAAAAAAATCCACCATCATGAACATCCCGGTATAGAAAGTAATCCAACCTCTTATGCTGAAGCGATTTATGATAGGCCGGATGTGGAACTGGTTACAGCTGCAGATAGAGACGTTAAAAGACTTGATGCATTTACTGAGCGCTACGGGATAACAAATGTATATAAAGATGCTGAAGAAATGCTGAAAAAAGAAAAACTTGATATAGTAGCCATAGCCACCAATACGAAGGGTAGGGCACATTTTACATGTATGGCATCGAACCTTGGCGCTAAAGGTATTTTTACAGAAAAACCTATGGCCCACACTCTTGCAGAAGTTGATGAAATGGTTTCAACATGCGCCAAAAACGGCACTGCTTTGTCGTGTGGAGCAATCAGTACGACCCACCCCTCTTTTGAAAAAGCAAAACAACTGTTGAATGAAGGAGCTATTGGAGAAGTAATATCAATAGAAGCTTCAGGGTCTCATTCTCAACATCAAAACTGGTCATATTTTCTTGATTCAGAACCAGATTGGGTAGTTGGAATCGGTGATACGCCTAGATCTGACTCAGGAAGCAGCGAATTCGAAGGACAGGGGATGCTTGTGACAAAAGACGGAACAGTAGTACACTTTCGTGCTGGTGCTCCTGGAGTAAGAATAACAGGTAGTGAAGGGGAAATAGAATTTGATAATACTTTTAAATGGGCGATTTCCCAAAAAGTAAAAACTACAACTTACAAAAGTGAAACATCTGTAATTAACAAGATGCCATGGCCATATCCGCAAATGATGATGCCTTATGGAGGTATATATTCTTTGGACGATGTTATGAGGACAATCAAAGGCGATTTAGACGAGCCAAAAAATTCAGGAAAAAGAGTTGGGACAGCTATAGAGGTTGAAATTGCACTAAAGCAATCTTCAGCTGCTGGAGGTATTAAAGTAACACTTCCATTAAAAGACAGAAGTCTTGGTTTACATTACGATTGGTTTAGGTAGATTTCCTATACGACAATTTAAGATCCTATTAAAAGGAGATATCAAATGCCCAAATACATATTTCAAGAATCAGACTACAAAACATTCGAAAAAGATTATGAAGATCATGTGCATGAAGAATACATAGGTTCAACTGTTAAAACGGGGAAAGTATACAACCAAACTAAAGTAAGGGGTTTTACTATGCCAGGAGATAGTGAATCTATGGAACGTTTCGGTTATGCAACTAATATGTGGATGGGAGCAAATTCATTCGCACCAGGCGGTATCTACGATTCACACCAACATGAATCTTTTCAATACATGTACGTAATCGAAGGAAAAGGCAAGGTGATTGTAGATGGAGAAGAAAGTATAGCCACAAAAGGCACTTATATATTTGTTCCACCGTTCAAAGAACACTATATGGAGAACGTAGGGGATGGACCTTTCACTTATCTACTAGTCGGCGGTAATCCTTCAGAAGCAGAATAACGAGGCAGTTTTTACTATCCTGACATGCAAAAAGAAATACTGCAAACTATTTATAAAAGCTTAGTGCGTTACCTCTAAAAATTTTTGTACTTGTATAAGACCCTTTGCGGTCAAAATATGTTTTGACAATATTCAATCCAATTCCGTAGTCGCTTACCCTTTCTAATTGCGGCCAATTACTTGCATATATAATTCTATCTTCACCGAAGTGATTAAATATCAAATCAATTACAGGTGAATAATATTCCGGATTTGATGGCGCTTTATGTGGTTTGTAATCAATGGTGTTATATTTCTGCTTTTCCCATTCGATTGTCATTTGCACTAATGCAGAAAGTTTTATATTAACGTTAGGATACTTTGCAATGCCGATTAAATTGTCTGCCCATTTTTCATCTATCCGGTGTTCATTCATCACTGGAGGGCCTGCGATATGATTTATTATTACCGGTAAATCTTTGACATATCTTATTATCTCTTCCAATTTATTTAGCGTATGGTGTGTAGTATGTAAATCCAGAGTCAAACCTGAGTCTGCTAAAGCCATCATATTTTCAATAAATAGATCTTTATCTTCAGTATCAATATAATCCAATGTATGAATTCGAACACCTTTAAATCTGCTAAATTTTTTGAATGAAGCTAATTTTGAACTGAAATTTTTTGTGATTGGATCTATGAAACCCACACAACCTGAGATAAATTGATCCTGCTCAGCTAAATCAAGTACCCAATAGTTTTCTTCCAAAGTCTGTCTAGTCTCAACATGTATTACGCTTTCTACTCCGTATTGTTCAGTCAAATTTTTAAATACTTCAGGCATTTCTAACCTGAATAAAGCAGTATTAGGTATCTTAGAATCAGCAAAGTGGACATGAGTATCAATAATCATTTTGTAAACCAGCCTATTTTAGTCCCTCTATAAAAGTTACAATTGCAAAATCCATACCTAAACATTCTTCTTAAAAATGATTCGGTAAAAAACAAATATCTACAGGTATTATTATAAGCAAATGTAGATTTTTTTATATACATATCGGATAATCCAAACCACGACAAAAACTAGTTATCTTATACAGTTATTTATATATTCAGTAAGGAGGCTCAATTGGGTGAAGTTGATATAGCATTTAAATCATCGGTTCCGGTTTTTGATTGTAACGTCTCTATCGGTAGAGTTCATACGAGAAGACTATCAGTGGATGATTCGCAAGGAACTTTGAAAGCAATGGACGACGCAGGAATAAACAAAGCCTTGGTACACAATCCATATGGAGCGAATTACGATCCAGTTGATGGAAACAAACGTTTACTAGAAAGTATCAATGGGATAGACAGATTTGTTCCTCAATTCACCTGTAACCCAGCTACTTTTAATATTGAAACATTTTCAAAAAGTGTTTCCGACAATAATATTAAATCATTGCGAATGGAGCCTATCTCGCAAGATTATCCGTTTGTTGAATGGATAGTAGGTGAATGCATGGAATGGATAACTAAATCCAACCTAACACTTTTTATTCCTGCAACAGATATAAACCCAAACGAATTCCACTCTATATTAAAATCATTTCCTAAGAGTAAAGTGGTATTATCCGATTTACACTATGGACATGTCTCGTGGGCTATCCCACTTTTGAAATCAATTAACAACCTGTATGTTGAGATATCAAAATTTTCCATTGCCGATAGTATTGTGAGATTACGTCAAACAGTAGGTGATAACAGAATACTATACGGATCAAAATTCCCTTACCAACCTATGGGACCTCAACTATATAGTCTACATAGATGGGGCTTAGATGAAACCACCCTCGCAGATATATGTTCAAATAACCTTAGTACAATTTTAGGACAGTAACCATGAAAACCACTGTAATTGATTTTCACTCCCACGTAGGCCGAATGGGAAATTATAATATATACGACGACCAAGACTGGTATGTTAAAACTCTTGACGACGCTGGCGTAGATAAATGCTTTGTTAGTTACATATTTGACGGTAAAGCAGAAAATTGTAACGACATAGTATATGAATTTGTTCAAAAGAACCCAAAACGGTTCGGAGGATTTGCTCATGTCAACCCACATTATATCGACGAAGCTATTCCTGAACTAGATAGAGCTTTCAATAAACTTGGAATGAAAGCTTTGAAAATATATCCTCCTTTTGTAGACTACCCCGTAAACCACGAATCTTGGTATCCGATTTTTGAATGGTGCAATGAAAATAAGGTTCCAATCAAAAGCCACACTCAATACGGTCCAGGAGAATTTAGGCACGACTATGGTGGCAGGCCTATATTGTTTATAGACTTGGCTCAAAAATTCCCGAATGTTAATTGGATATTGGCTCACTCGGGCAATTTCGAATTAGGTAGGATTGAATCAGTAAAAGCTGCCCAAGAATGTCCCAACATATATCTAGAAACATGTACCTCTTATGGAGATCATGGAACTATAGAATATTTTGTAGATAGCTTAGGTGACGATCGGATATTGTACGGATCAGACGTACCATTGATAGACCCAAGGTTTGGAGTAGGTAGAATTGCTACAGCAAACATAAGTACTGAGTCCAAAAGAAAAATATTAGGGCTAAATGCACTGAAAGTTTTAAATCTAAAGGAATCAGAAGTTATAGGGTGAGGGGCAGGTTAGTTTTTATCTTATAAACTAATTAGTCTTTCTATTAAAATGCAGTCTGCAATTGAAA
This sequence comes from uncultured Dehalococcoidia bacterium, assembly GCA_964645865.1. Classification (GTDB taxonomy): domain Bacteria; phylum Chloroflexota; class Dehalococcoidia; order Lucifugimonadales; family OSU-TB39; genus OSU-TB39. The sequence continues at coordinate 9,263 of CAZYCG010000036.1, forward strand.
CAATCACCTACAAATAACAACCAAGATCGAATCAAAAACAGCGGTAAAATATACACCAAGAACCTGATTTATTCTGTTTACGTATCTGGATTTATCATACAACTAGGTATGGGTATGTTAGTACCCATTTTACCCACTTTTATTTCAGATCTAGGAGTAGGTATAGCACTGGTTGGGCTAGGTGTTTCAGGAATCCTAATAGGTAACACTGTTTTTGACATTCCTTCTGGTTTACTGGTCGGAAAATATGGTCATAAAAAAGTGATGTTAGCTGCAACTCTTATTCTTGCAGTAACTTCAATACTTACAGGTTTCATCGATAATTTTGTAATATTTTTCCTTTTGCGAATTTTGAGCGGTTGTGCAATCAGTATGTGGCATATATCAAGAATGTCATATTTGTCCAATTTGATACCAAATCAGCAAAGAGGTAAAGTGCTTGCTACATTCGGCGGAGTTCATAGACTAGGTTTATTCATTGGTCCGATTTTAGGAGGATTAATAGGAGCCTACATATCTTTGGGCTCAGTGTTCATTATTCAAGGGATATTAGCAGCACTTTTACTAATATTATTTATACGCGAAGAACAAAATGAAACATCCAGCGATAATGTGCCAGAGACAAACGAAAAATCTATTTCAATGAAAAAGATTTTTCAGGAAAACAGTTCTATGATCACTAAAGGTTCAGTCGCAATTATTTCCCTTGGAATGATTAGACAAGGAAGACAGTTGCTATTACCTCTTTGGGGCGCTCATCTAGGAATGAGCGTGGATGAAATAGGGTACGTAATCGGAGCAGCTTCAGGAATCGATATGATAATGTTCCTGCCGGCAGGATATGTTATGGATAAATGGGGTCGCAAATGGATGGCAGTTCCAAGTTGTATGTTTCTAGCTATTGGATTGTTTTTAATGCCACTAAGTGCCAATCTATGGACTTTCAGCGCAATCGCAATCTTTACGGGATTCGCTAATGGATTGGGTAGTGGAGCCATGATGACCCTCGGAGCAGACCTAGCTCCTACGAAACACTCAGGGGAATTTCTTGGGATTTGGAAGCTTATTGGAGACACTAGTGCATCAGCAGCTCCAATCTTGATAGGTCAAATAGCTGGTATATTCACTCTAGGATTATCTTCTGCATGTATTGGTCTTATTGGCGTTTTAGGCAGTATAGGGATATATATTTTCGTTCCAGAAACTTTAATCAAAAAAAATGAATCGCCAGTTAATTCTGAATAAATCTAACTTAATTAGTAGCTAGAGTCTCAGATAACGCAAAACAACCTGAACTTTTCGGTTCACCCAAAAGATTTTTCCAAGTATCTCTAATAAAAAGTTCCCCTTCTACGTTATTTTCGTTCAGGCTTACAGTTCCTCCGTTACAAAAAGTCAGTAAAGAATGTGCTACTGTAATATTATCTTCATCTATAGGACTGTTAACCAAAATACATGGCTCGAGGTCGAACCACTTGGCAATAACCTTCTGATCTTCAAAAAAAATATGCCATTCAGGATTAATCCTAATATCACCGGCCAACTCAAATTTCGCATCTTGGGTAATAACCGTATCGCTGAATGGACTCACCTTCCAAGAAATAATATATTTTCGTACAAAATCAGCAACTTCTCTGTTATCTGTTAATAATTTAGGCTCGATACCATATTTAGGATCACTTTGTAAAAGGCATACTGTACCAATACCCGCGTTACTATAAATTGTTTTATACAGGCTTACGGACACACTATTGATGAATTCTCCAGGTTGTCTCAAATACAGAATCCAATGTTCACCCGACCATAAAAATTTGGGGTTAGATACGGTCATATTTTAATTTCCTTTATGATTTAGCTTAATAATTTTCGAAAATTGTCCTTTACTTCATTTGAAAGCTTATTAAATTGCGTCCCAACTACATTTTCTATAATAAATCCATTTAAATCGGGTAATTCCAAAGTAGAATTCCTAACTATTCTAATAGTTCCTGTAGATGTCTCTTTTAACTCGTAATCTTCAATAATCGTGGCTTCAACATCATCACCATTCATTACACCTTTAAATTTAAACCTGCTATGGGGAATTTGTATTATTGTTTCGCAATAGCCTGATACTTTACCAATCATGGGTAAATCGATATCCAATTCCCATTTATATTTTTCAAGACTTTTATCAATTTTATTTACATTTACTTTATATGGACTCCACTTAGGATGATTTTCAGGATTTTCAATAAGTCCATAACATTTTTTTAGGCTGCTGTTAATTTCTAGCAACCATTCCGAGTGTTTTTTCATTTACCATCCAATATTTGAGAATAAATAAATCGATAACTTTAATATAGCTGATGAAATTTGAACATGCTAGGATTGAGGCAATGAAAAGCATTAGACATCCGAAATGACTACAGAAAAAAAATATATCCGAAGTCGCAATCTATTTAATCCAAACAGCGATAAGCCATACAAATTAAGCCGGTCAAAAATAGAACTATATCTTGATTGTCAACTTTGCTTTTATTTGGATAGAAGATTAGGTGTTAATAGACCCCCTAGTTTACCTTTCACTATAAACAGTGCTATCGACGCACTTTTGAAACGTGAATTTGACATCTACAGAAACGCTAAGTTACCACATCCCATAATGAAAGATTTTGGTATTGATGCGATCCCCGCCATCCACGAACAACTTGATAAATGGAGAAACAATTTTACTGGAATAAGCTACGTCCATCCAAAAACAAATTTACATATTCATGGGGCAATAGACGATCTATGGGAAAACAAAAACGGTTATATCGTAGTAGATTATAAATCGACTGCAACTAAAGATGAAATCACAAATTTAAATAAACCATGGCACATCATTTACAAAAGACAAATGGAAATTTATCAGTGGTTATTTATAATGAATAACTATGACGTAAACAATACCGGGTACTTCTTGTATTACAACGGGGACGTCCATAAACCGGATTTTAAAAATACACTCGAATTTAAATGTACTGCTATTCCTTATCAAGGAAACGTCAACTGGATAGATGACACTATAACCGCGATTTCAGGATGTTTAAACAATCCGACCACCCCTAAACCTTCTAAATACTGCGATTTTTGTAAATACCGAGATGCATCTATCGAAGTATTAACTAGACAGGCCAAACTAATTTAAATCTGGGATTTAAATTAGTACCTAAATATCCCATCCAAACCCAAGCATGATTCCTTTTAGTTCAGCTATTTCATTTGCGTTCAATGGATTTGATGGAGGTCTTGGTGCTCCCATTGGATGTCCAACCACTGCCATCATAGCTTTTTTCAATGTAGCTTGACCTCCAGAATCTTTACCAGCTCTAGCA
>CAZYCG010000036.1:12721-13882 GCA_964645865.1 uncultured Dehalococcoidia bacterium
CATCATAGCTTTTTTCAATGTAGCTTGACCTCCAGAATCTTTACCAGCTCTAGCAGAAAATTCACCTAAGGGCTTCTCCACAGATTCCCATAATTGTTCAGCTTCAATAAATCGTTCAGAAGATAAAAGATCCCACAATTTAAAATCATGTTCAGGATATATATCCACAGTATGACTCATATAACCATGTCCACCTTGCTGTATACATCTCGCAGGTCCAAAACAATTATCAATTATATTAACGTCATCTATAAATTCAAATATTTCCTCATATTTGCCAGGGATAGGTCTATCTGCAACAGGAGGACTCCATTTAATAGCTATTATGTTCTCTAATTCAACTAATTTCCTGAAGCCATCTATACTTATCGCTCCTCCTGCCATAGAGTGGGTGTTATAAATCATTATTCCAATATCTATTGCATTGGATACATCTGTGAAAAATCTTATATTATCATCTTCTGTAGGACCATTATGAATAGGAGCCGACAATTGAACTGCTACAGCTCCCATATCAGATGCGATTTTAATGTCTTCTATAGCTCTAATAGTATCTTTATTGTGGATTCCACACATCACTGGCACTCTACCTTTTGCCGCTTGCACGGTGGTTCTTAAAAGATGTGGCCATTCAGTATCTCTCAATTGCGGACCTTCGCCCATTGCTGCAGCTACTTTCAAAACACTTTTCCCAGTAACCAACCCTCTTGAAACAAGCCATTGCGTGACGTCATACATCACTCCATAGTCAACCATATGTTCTTGATCGAATGGGGTAGCAACCGTTGCCATAGGTCCAGAAATTATTGTCCGCAATTTGCTTTTTGCCATCAACACTCCTTTTAACTGTTATTTTATATTGCTGTAATACTCAGTGAATTGATAGTTTAACAAATCATACATTTTATTAGTTGTAGATTAAAAGCATCTAAAGACTTAATCCTTAAATTTCATGAATAAACAAAAAATCACTATAATATCAAACCCGATTTCTGGAAAAGGAGAATCGTTGAATGCTGCTATCAAAATCCACAAAATATTAAAACAGAATGGCTTCGAAGTAAAAATAAAGAACACAAGTGGACATGGTGATGCAAAAAAACTAGCTTCTGAAGCAGTCCAAGATGGAGCTGAATCTATTATAGGTTGCGGAGGAGATGG
>CAZYCG010000036.1:13982-15148 GCA_964645865.1 uncultured Dehalococcoidia bacterium
GATTTTGGAAGTTATACCGGAAATATTTTTCTAGTTGCTTCAGGAAACACTCCTGATTACGGAGGCGACTTCAAAATCACTCCAGATGCAAAAATCGATGATGGAATTCTTAATATTTGCATTGTCAAAAACATCTCGAAAATTAAAGCACTGTTTTTATTGCCAAGAGTATTTTTCGGAACACATGTCAAGCATCCAAAAGCGATCTATGAACCATCTAAAAGCCTGTCAATAAGTTCTGAAAACACTATTTCAATATGGGCTGACGGAGAATATGTCGGAACTACTCCAGCAACAATTTCAATATTGCCAAAAACATTAAAGATTTATTCAACGAGGTATTCGTAACCTCAATAAATCTTTATCTATTATTTCTTTTGATTTTTTTACTAGAGCCTCTAAATCTTCTCGTACATCTAGATGCCGTCCAGATAGGATATCCGCTTTTCCTGACAATAAATATGATACACCTTCAGCAGAAAAAGAAGGATGAACATTTTTACCAGAATCAAAAGCATCTATCATTCCTTGCCTAGCATCTATTGGTAAATCATTGGTTTTCTCCATGTAATCTGTCATTTTTGTCCTCACCAAACCAGGACAATAAGAAAATATTGAAACTCCAAATTCTCTTGCTGCTTCAGCAGATGAGGTTGTCAAATTAGTCAAAGCAGCTTTTGAGACACCATATGAAGACATAAAAGGAATAACTAGTTCAGCCGAGCTACTGGAAACATTAACTATCCTACCTTGACGCCTTTCAACCATACCCTTTAATATTACGTGGCTACAATTAAAAGCACCTTTAACATTTATCTCCATCGTCTTCCACCATCGTATTGGGTCGACTTCCCAATCCCTTCCAGCTGCTCCAGTTACACCCGCATTATTCACCAAATATTTGATTGGGCCTAAGCCGTTTTCAATTTCTTTTACATTTTGCTTAACACTATCTAAGTCTGAAACATCACAACTAAAAACATGAGCCTTACCTCCGTTTGAGTTAATTTCATTAGCAGCAATTTGTAACTCTTCTGAAGATCTAGCCATTAAAGCCACAGTAGAACCCAAGTCAGCTAATTCCTGAGATATCGCCAAACCTATACCGCGTCCAGCTCCAGTAATCAAAGAAACTTCATTTGAAAAATCAAAGTCGAATTTCATAT
>CAZYCG010000037.1:0-10185 GCA_964645865.1 uncultured Dehalococcoidia bacterium
ATTGCCTGATATTATCGCAATTTTATAATTTTTCTTCAAACAATAATTCCCAAGAACAGTCAATAAACCGCGAATAATACTGCCTTTACGATATTCTTTTGCTATAGAAAGCAAACGTATCTCACATATCTGTTCTGTTGATGTCAAATATTTATCTAATCCTCCTATTTTACTTTCTAAAGAAAATGGTGGCTGAGAATTAATAGCAACCATACCTGCAAGAACATCACCGTACAAACAAATAAAATATAAGTTTTTTTCATGAAAAGCATCTATAAGCATGCCGTTTTCATTAGGAGAATGTTGAGGTATTTCTTCGACAAATGTCTCGTAGTTTAGCTTATGAATTTTGATGAAATCATCTTTTGAAGAAGCTAATTTGAATTTAAATCCAATTTTGTTTTCTTTATTATTCATATTCATAAATCAATCAATTCAAAATTTTAGGGTGCTCTTTAAAAAAGATTCTATATTGCTCCTATGTGCAAATATTACAACCACTACAATAATCATAAAAGTAATTATTTCATGATAAGAATATCCAAGAATCCAAACGAAAATTGGACCAAAAAGTACTGAAACCATCAAACCGGCATTACTTCTACTAATACCAATATAAAAAATTGCCGCAATAATAGCACATCCAAGCACTATAAAATAGTTAAATCCTAACGCTACACCCATTACGGTAGCTAACCCTTTTCCCCCATTAAACGACAACTGAACTGGCCAAATGTGCCCAATAATTACAGCTAAGATTGAAACTGACTTCACCCACATTGCAAACTCAAAATGATTTACAAATATTACAACTATAAATCCTTTCAAAGCATCCAATAATAGAACTGGTATAAACCATAAAACACCAAACTGTCTACCTATGTTGGTACTACCAGGATTTCCACTGCCTATTGTGCGTATATCTTTTTTATGAACTATGGATGACGCGTAATAAGCAAAACATATACATCCGAGCAGGTAACTAATTACAATAACTGCCAATTCGGTAGATATTAAAAGGATTTCTTCCATCAATGGGATTATAATACCCTATGATAATCATAACAATTCAAATCCTACAAAAATATCCGTTTCGTTAAATCGGTTATCACCAATTTTCAACCAAAGGAATTTCAAAACAAAATGTCTGATTATTTACCATGGATACAATTGATAGTTGCTGCTGCAGTTATCTTGTTCACATCAAAATACTTGGCAAAATCTGCAGACAATATAGCTACCAAAACGGGATTAGGCAGATCTTTTATTGGTGTGGTTTTGTTAGCTACAGCTACTTCTCTACCTGAATTAGGTACTGGTATAAATGCGGTCTCGAGACTAGACGCCCCTGACTTAGCTGCAGGAGATGTTTTTGGAAGTAACATCTTCAACTTACTTATAGTTGTAGTACTCGATGCATATTGGAGAAACCGATCTTTCCTAGGATCAGTGTATAAAAGTACATGGATAATAGCATCACTAAGTATTTCACTTATTGTATTGGCTTTAATAGCTCTGTGGAATCCTGGTGAATCCTCAATCAGTATTGGGAATGTTGGTTTATTATCATATGTAATGATTATATTTTTTGTTTTTTCCATGCTGATCATCTATAAACAAGACAAAAACCAAATGGATCATTTACCTGAAAAATCCGACAACGATACTTCCAAAACAACCACTTTAACAAAAAGTTTCTTAGTTTATTTAGTCAGCGCTACTTTAATTATAATTAGCTCTATATTCCTTTCGGGTGCAGGCGAAGAAATTGCGCATATCATGAACTGGGGAGAAAGTTTCGTTGGAACTCAATTACTTGCTCTCAGCACATCATTACCAGAATTAGCCACATCTATAGCAGCTGTCAGATTGAAAGCCCCCGAACTCGCGATAACTAACTTACTTGGGAGCAATTTGTTCAATACTGGAATAGTTTTATTTGTTGATGATCTGTTTTACAGCAATGGGCCAATTTGGGACAACCTTTCAAGCGCTCATATTTTTAACGGAGCAATTGCAATAGTGATGACTTTAGTAATTGTTACCGTAATATTAATAAAGCCCCGAAATAAAACGTTTAAATTTATAAGCTTAGAATCGGTTATATTAGCATCTTGCTATTTGATAGCAACATTTTATACCTTTCAGAACCCATAACCATCTATTCATTAAATATTACATTCTACGATTAATCACACAATTAACCAATTCTATTAAAGAATCTTGGCACCGATTAGAATCGAGTTTTCTCAATGAATCTAAGGCCATTTCACAGTAATCTTGCGCTATTTCATAACATTGTTCAAGAACATCTTTGTCTTGTACAAACCTCACACATTCAGCTAATAATTTTTGGTCATATGAGTTATTAAATAAATCAATTATTGGATTTTCACCATTACTTTTATTTATTGCTAATAGAGTAGGCAATGTCATAATCCCATGCGCTAAATCCTGTCCTATTGGTTTGCCTGTTTCTATTTGAGAACCATCAACATCCAATATGTCATCAATTATTTGAAAAGCAATTCCTAAATTTCTACCAAAATATTTTAATGGCTCACTTATTTTTTCATCAGCTCCACTCGCAATAGCTCCAGTTTCGCATGCTGTTTCAAAAAGAGATCCAGTTTTAAGAGATATACAATTCAGATATCCATCTTTCGTCTGGTTAACGTTATATGCCATATATAGTTCATTTAACTGCCCACTCGACAAATCCATTATGGTCTCGGAAAATCTCTTTATAACACGAATATTATTGGTTTCACAAACCAACGTAGCTGATTTTGCAAAAAGATAATCTCCTGTTACAACTGCTGTACGTTGGTCCCATAATTTGTTTATAGTAGCAACTCCTCTTCTGGTATCTGCTTCATCAACTACATCATCATGCACTAAGGTAGCGATATGAAGCAATTCAACTGCAGATGCAACAATTTCTGGTTTTGAACCATCATTATCGTGAAATTTTGACGCGAGTAACGTTACAATCGGTCTAATACCTTTACCGAGATTAGATAAAAGATGATTTATTTGATTAGATATGTGTATTGGTTGACTTTGTGCGATTTTTCTCAATTTCCCATTCACGCCATCCAAATCAGACATGATAGGTTCTCGAACAAAATCTAATCCTTTATAACTTAACGCCACTTTAAAATCCTTTATTAACCTTCATCATCTATATCGATTTTTTTGAATAATGGTTGTGGTTTAGGCAGTACGGAACCACTCATCAAGTCTTCAGGCTGCCAACTCCATCCAGATGAATCAATTTCATTATCGTATCCCAACATATTATGTAATTTGGCAGAAGTGAATGGTAAAAATGGATACAATGCTATTTTCAAGCAATTTACTATAGCTAAGGCCACCCAAAGTGTTTTTTTTGTCTCATCAGCTGAAGTTTTAACTGTATGCCAAGGCTTTTTAGAATCTAAATATTGATTTGCATTTCTTGCAATTTTCATCGCTGAAGCTAGTGCCAATTTAAATTTACATAACTCTATGTTTGAAGCTACATTTTCAAGTTCTTTACTAGCAAATTCTAATAATTGAATTGATTCATTATCTAATTGGTCTGGTTTTTCAGGAATTTCGGAATTAAAGTTCCTATTTAACATACTTAAAGTTCTATGAACAAGATTTCCGAATGTAGCAACCAATTCATCATTATTAAGTCGTTTATATTGTTCCCAAGTAAAATCGGAATCGCTTGTTTCCGGCATAATTGCCGTCAAGACATACCTAAGTGGATCTGGCTCATATTTATCCAAATACTCGGGTAGCCATACCGCCCAATCTCTGCTAGTCGAAAATTTCAACCCTTCCAATTGCAAATATTCATTAGCGGGAACATCATATGGCAAATTAAGATCCTCGTAGCCAGTTAAAATAGCAGGCCATATTATAGTGTGAAAAGGTATGTTGTCTTTTCCCATAAAATAATAAGCTTTTGAATCTTGAGTCCAAAAATCTTGCCAATTTCGGGATTTTTGCGACTCTGACCATTCAATTGAAGCAGATAAATAGCCTATAACCGCTTCAAACCATACATAGATCCGCTTATTTTCATAACCTTTTACCGGGACAGGTACTCCCCAATTTATGTCTCTAGTAATTGCTCTATCTTTTAATCCATTTTGAATATATGCTTTAGAAAAATTCTTTACATTTGTTCGCCAATGATTTTGAGCTTCAATCCAATCTCCCAAAGAATCTTGAAAATCGCTCAATTTCAAGAAAAAATGTTCGGAATCTCTGAATTCAGGCGTATCAGAGCATATCCTACATTTAATCTCTTTTAAATCTTGGGGGTCTAATGTTCTTCCGCAATTATCACATTGATCTCCTCTCGCTCCTTCAAAGTTGCAATTAGGACAAACCCCCTCTACATATCTATCTGGCAAAAACCTGTTATCCTTTGCACAGAAAGGCTGCGACATACTAGATTTATATATATGTCCTTTTTCCAATAATTTATTAAATATTTTTTGGACTACATTCGCATGATTCTCGGTCTTAGTTGAGGTAAATAAATCAAAACTGATTCCAAATTTTTCCCAATTATTCAAAAATTCATTATGGTAAGATTCGACTATATCGTTGGGTGACTTACCGGTTTTATCTGCTTGCAACGTTATTGGAGTACCATGGGAATCACTTCCCGACACCATCAAAACATTATTGCCTTTTAACCTATGATATCTAGCAAAAATATCTGCAGGTAGGTAACATCCAACTGCTTGTCCTAAATGGATAGATCCATTCGCATAAGGCCATGCAACAGCTACTAAAATATTATCAGCCATATTTAATCATTTCCACTTGACGAATAAAAATCCACACCATTAAATTTTAGCATAATTGACAGCAGCTAGTCCTCAGATTATAAATCTGACCATCTTGCATAAAGTGTTTTCCTAGGTATTTTAGATAATTTAGATAAATAAGGAATCACATCTTTAGAAGTTAATCCTCTTTGTTTTAATTTAATCATCAATTCTTCAGCCAAGTTTAATGCGTTTTGATCAATATTTTTAATAATTTCATCAACTTCGTTTCGAATAATTATAGTAAATTCCCCGATCGGGTTTGCAAAATATTGTTGAGCTTGTGTAATATCGCCTCGAAATATTTCTTCATGTAGTTTAGTCAATTCCCTACATATAACAACTTGCCTATCACCCAACACATTCTTCATATCTTCTAAACAATCTTTGAGTCGGTGCGGCGACTCGAAAATAATTAACGGATAGTTTAAATTCACCACTGCTAACAAAGTTTTTCGCCTAGCTACAGATTTATTCGGCAAGAACCCTAAATACAAAAAATGACTTAACTCCAATCCAGAAATAGAAGCTGAAGCAGTCAAGGAAGAAGGTCCAGGTACAGAAACAACTTTAAACCCATGCGTAATTGCTTGATCAACTAAATCCTTCCCAGGGTCACTAATAGCAGGAGTACCAGCATCTGTTACCAAAGCCAAATCATGATTTTCCAGATACCCTAAAAATTTCGCAGTTTTATATTTAATATCTTTATTGCTGTAACTTTCTATTGCAGATTTAATTTCATATTTTCGCAACAACTTACTTGTGACTCTTGTATCCTCAGCAACTATAACGTCTACCTCAGCCAATATTCTCAACGCCCTAAAAGTAATATCTTCTAAATTACCTATTGGGGTAGCTATTACATACAATGTAGACATAATAAAACCTTATTTATTTTAAAAAAACCTACCGCAAGTAGAATTCATTTTTTTGCAGTAAATAATTTCGGCAAGCTATTGAATATGGATGAATTATGAAATTTTGTTCTATCAAATTTTCTATTAATATATTCATATATGATAGAACAGCAGCATCTAAATCTGATGTTGCTAGTGATAAAACATTTTCCAATTTCGGGTTTCTTTTGATTTTTTCTTTATCCAGTTTATCAGCCAAAAACACCGCCTTCGCCACAGGATTCATATCAGGATAACCAGTTGTATGATATTTAACAGCCTCAATTACAAATTTATCGAAAACACTAAACTTGGTTTTCAACCATGATGCTGCAACAGGCCCATGGAGCAACTTAGGCACTACGCGATAATCAGGACTTATTTCAATTGCCATTTTTTTACATTCATCAATTAATTCTGCTTCGCTTAAATTTTTAGCTAAATCATGAGTTGCTATTGCTAAATCTACACGATGAAAATCAATTCGATGGATGGCACTAATTTCTTTACCTATAGAACGTGCCCTATCTATATGCGATAACAAACCTTGAGGAAGTTTAACAAGTTCGTTTTGAATCAACTGTGGTAAGTTGTCTAACTTCACACCATGCCACCAAGTTGTTGACCACCGATAACATGAAGGTGCAAATGATCGACCATTTGACCAGAATGTTCCCCTTGATTAATTATTAGTCTGTATCCTGATTCAGATATGCCTGCATCATTCGCAACTTTTTGAGCATTTAAAAACATTTTCCCAATTATGATGTCATCACCATTATCCATATTAATAAGTTCTTCGATATGCTTATTTGGAATCACTAATAAATGTACCGGTGCTCTAGGCGCAATATCCTTAATTACAAAACAATATTCGTCTGAATACAATATTTCACTTTTGATTTCACCGGATTTTATTTTGCAAAAGATGCAATCTGTTTCCATACTATCCCCTTAATCAAAGAAATCTCTCTATTACTATCCATGGTGTTAATGTTAGCAAAACCAACAAAAATTCAGTGAACGAAGCTTTATCCCTATTAAAGATTATTTTCACTCCCTGTGTCATTGCTAATACTTGCCAAACAGTAATTATCAGATATAAACCTAAATCAATTCCCGCTCCCAAAATCGGTAAAGAACCAATAGCATAGAATATTTTTGGTGATGAAGCCATACTCCCAACTCTTACCCAATCAAACCAATTGGGGTTAGAGTTTTTATCACGAAACATTATAATCCCTAGGATAAATATTAAGAAAAACCAAGTGAACCAAGAAATTGTTTTGGTAATAATATGGAAAGCCAATTCTGTTGTAGGAATAGACGGTCCTATCATCACCGCTGTCGCAGAAATCAATACTATCAAAAAAGCTACCAGATAGGCTTTTTTAGTTCGATCTGACTTTATTTCTGAATAAACAGTCCCATCGAGCATTAATACCCTTATTACCCTAAATATATAGTCTCTAAATAAATTTTGCTCATCTGATTCAGAACCTGTTTTGCCATGAAATTCATTGCCACAATTCCAACAATAATTTGCTTTTGGATTAGGAAGCAAACTTTTACATTTCCGACAAACTTTATTTGGTTTCATAGCATGAACTTTTGATAAAAACGACTATCGATGTTAGATAAAGTAATTTCAAAATTAACTTTAACGAGTTAATTGCAATAGTTCTACCCTGACATCACCTGGGAGTTTGAAAAAAGCGATTATTGGACCACCAGGCACATCTACAGGACCCTCCATAAGCTTAGCTCCCAATCCTATCAATCTTTCAATCTCATATTCCATGTTGTCTACTTTTATCCCAAAATGCTCAAGTCCCCAATGAGCAGAAGAATCTGAATCTCCCATCTTCTCATTTGTTCTAGCTCCTGAAATATTAACTACTGCGCCATCAACAGTCTCGCATCTGATGAATCTATCTCCCCAGGGCCTAACTGCATCACTGATTATTTTGAAATTAAATGCCTTTACATACCAGTCAGCAGTTGCACCTGGATCTGCAGATTTCAAATGTATATGATCAAACTCGTACGCCATTTAGTACCTCCAATATTTGTAATTAACCCATCATACCCTTATGATTGCAAATGTTACCTAAAGTCCAATAAATATGTAAGTATTTTACTCGATTACTACCGAGGTGATTGTAAAACACTTGCAGAAAACTTTCTTATTTTACTTTCATCTTTTATTCCACCAGTTTCAATACCACTTGAAACATCAACTCCCCACGGAGCTACTTGAGAAATCGCATCAACGATATTATCGCAATTGAGACCACCAGCTAATATCAAATTATAAGTCCCCGATAATTCTGCTGCTATATCCCAATTGAATTTTTTTCCAGTGCCTCCATAAGAACTTGCTTCGTATTTATCTAGTACAACCATGCTCCCAGAACTTAAAGCTAATTCTACTTGTTCACGTAATTTGGAAACGCTTCTACCAAATTGTTCATGTTCGACAACCTTTACCTGCTTTATAGTAGGAACATCAATTGCCTTTACGTATTCGTGAGTTTCATCTCCACATAATTGTACTAGGTCCAGATTCAAATTATGGACGATTTTATTTACCCGTTCAATTGTCTGGTTTGCAAACAAACCTACTAAATTAGGTAATTTATCTCCATGGGTTTTTTTCAGCTTTTCAATTACTTTCTTAGCATGATTCATTTCTAAACGACGTCTTGCGCTAGGTACAAATACAAATCCCAAGAAATCAGCACCACTTTCAACCGCAATATTGGCAGAATCATAATCTTTTAATCCACAAATTTTTAACTTTGTCATACCAACCCACGTAATGCCATGCCAGGATTTGATGCAGTCACCAAGGATTCCCCAACCAATACTGCATTAACTCCAACATTATTGACTCTTTCAACATCTGCATACGAATTAATACCACTTTCACTAACTATAATTTTATCGCTTGGAATTAATGGAGCTAATTTTTCCGTTGTTTCTATACTCGTAGTCATTGTTTTTAAATCTCTATTATTTATGCCTATGATTTCGGCGCCTGCATCCAAGGCAATTTCTAATTCTTTTTCTGTATGTACCTCAACTAAACATTGCAACCATAATGAACTGGCTAAGCTTAACATATCGCCCAATTGTTTAAGACCTAAAATCGAAACTATAAGTAGTATTGCATCAGCACCGTATGCTCTAGACTCATATATTTGGTATTGATCTACTATAAATTCTTTTCTTATCACCGGCATCCTATATTTAGAAACCAAATCGATCACATCACTCATATCTTCAATACTTCCGTCAAAATATTTTTTATTGGTTAATACGGAGATTGCAGCAGCACCATTACATGCATATTGCAAGGCTAATTGCTTATGACTATACTCACTATTAAAATGTCCTTTACTAGGAGACTTCTTCTTGATTTCAGCAATGACCCTTGTCCTATCTCCCATTAAGGACCCTGAAAAATTCAATGGCGCATTTTTTCTGCCGCTAATCAATTCCAACAATTTGTTTTGAGACATATCAGATTTAGTACCAACTAATTCTAATTTTTTGTGTCCAACTATTTCATCTAACATATATCAACTCAACCATAAATTATTTCAATCTTTCTTTAGACTTTTTGTATATTCAACATAAGCATTCGTTTGATTTATTGCTAAACCTTCATCGATTGCATTGGCAGCAATTAAGACACCTTCCTGGAAATCCGAAGCCTTACCACAGGCATACAAAGCGAAAGCTGAATTAACTAAAACAGAATTTCTTTCTACAGTTTTTTCTCCTTCAAATACACCAATTATTTTATTAGCACTATCTTGGGCATCTTTAACTGCCAATAAGCTTGATGGCTGACGCTTAAAACCTAATTGCTCAGGAGAAACACGATAATTTTCAATCTTCATTTCATTTAATTCCCATACTTCAGTTTCATTTGCTAAAGAAACTTCATCCAACCCATCCAATCCATGTACAACTAGCGCCTTAGTGCTACCTAAAATCTTTAGCGCATGTATAAGTTTATCTCCAATTGATCTCTCTGATACTCCAATCAGTTGATATTCGGCTCCTGCAGGATTAGTAAGAGGGCCTAATAAATTGAAGACAGTTCTAATTCCTATCTCTTTTCGGGGACCAGCTGCATATTTCATTGAAGGATGAAACATTTGGGCAAACATAAAACCAAATCCTATCTTCTCTAAACACAGCTCAACATCTTTAGCCTCTAACTGTATATTTGCACCAATTGACTCCAGAACATCAGCACTTCCTGTAGATCCCGACATAGCTCTATTACCGTGCTTTGCAACTGTAATCCCTGCTGAGGACACAAGCAGTCCTGTTGCAGTCGATATGTTTAATGTATTAGCCCCATCTCCACCAGTACCACATGTGTCTAAAACAGGATTATTTACTTGTACAGAGACTGATTTTTCCCTCATTATCCT
>CAZYCG010000037.1:10285-15000 GCA_964645865.1 uncultured Dehalococcoidia bacterium
TGTCTAAAACAGGATTATTTACTTGTACAGAGACTGATTTTTCCCTCATTATCCTAGCCATACCAGCGATTTCTTCTGGAGTCTCCCCTTTAAAACGAAGGGCAGTAATAAAAGCACTAATTTGAGCCGCGGTAGCATCCCCACTCATAATAATTTCCATAACACCCATTGCCTCTTCCATACTCAAATCGTTTCCATCGATTAATTCTGATATGGATTTTTTTATCACGGTGGCCTCCAAAAACATCGTAAAGATTTGTTCTGAAATTAATATGTTAACGAAACGTTTTCTACTATATTTTGAGGTGTATTATCCCAATTTCAAAAAATTGCTCAATATCTGTTTCCCATAATCGGTCATTATTGATTCAGGATGAAATTGAATACCCTCTGTAGGATATTCTTTGTGTCTAATCCCCATAATTATCCCATTATGTGTCTTCGCAGAAACTTCCAACTTGTCAGAAATGGTATCTGGAACCACTGCAAGAGAATGATATCTGATTGCTTTGAAGGGATTCGGTATATTTTCAAACACTCCTTTCCCATCATGCAAAACATCAGACATTTTCCCATGCATAATCTCACCAGCCTCTTTAACTTCGCAACCAAATGCCGTCCCAACACATTGATGCCCTAAACAAACTCCCAAAAGGGGTTTTATTGGAGAAAAAACTTTTACAACGTCAACAGATATACCAGCTTGTATAGGGCCACACGGCCCAGGGGAAATTATTATTCTTTCTGGGTCTAAATCAGATATCTGGTTTAAATCAATTTTGTCATTTCTGACAACTTTGACATCTTGACCTAGTTCAGATAAATACTGATAAATATTGTATGTGAAACTATCGTAATTATCTAAAAGCAAAATCAATTTATTGACCTATACCTTTTTATTTTATTTAAATTAATCAACCTGATTCACCTGCAGATTTAATCGCTTCAATCATGGCTTTGGATTTACCAATTGTTTCCTGATATTCTTCGTCTATTTTGCTATCCGCTACTATACCTCCACCCGCCTGAACGTAACCAACACCATCTTTTAACACTATTGTTCTCAATAAAATAGCTGTATCCATATCGCCAGTATAAGAAAAATATCCTACCGCTCCAGCATATGCCCCCCTATTTTCGGGTTCTAATTCTGCAATAATTTCCATCGCTCTAATTTTAGGAGCACCAGATACTGTACCCGCAGGAAAACAAGATCTAAGAGCATCGAAACAATCCAATCCTTTCTTCAAACTACCTTTGACATGAGAAACAATATGCATAACATGCGAATATCTCTCTACTTCCATTAATTGAGAAACTTTCACCGTACCGGGTTCACTTACTTTACCTATATCATTTCTCCCCAAATCTACTAACATGATATGTTCAGCTTTTTCTTTTTCACTGTTCATCAATTCAATCTCGGCTTTGTCATCAAGTTCTGGATCAGAATTTCTTGGTCTAGTTCCTGCAATAGGATGATAATCTAACTCGCCATCTATACATTTAATCAACATCTCTGGAGAGGAACCAATCAATTGAAAATCATCAAGGTGTAGATAAAACATATATGGCGACGGATTAATTCTGCGTAAAGCTCTATATATCGTGAAGGGTTCAGAACTTGTTGGTGTACTGAAACGCTGGGAAAAAACAACTTGTATACAATCTCCTGCTTTTATATATTCGATTATTTTATTGATCGAATTTGAATACTCACCTTTTGTCATATTAGTTTTAGTATTTGGTGCGGATTTGCTAATCATGCTCTTACTGATATCTTGTATCCTATGCTTTGAATCAACTTGTGAATCCAGTCTGGTCACGATTTCCTGTATTTTTTTAACTGCTTCCATGTATGAATGGTCCATATCATTACCAAATTTAGCCAAGGATAAAATCAATATCTTATGTTCAACATGGTCAAAAACTAAAATAGTATCTGAAAACATAAAAACAGATTCCGGTATATCAAGATTCCCTTTTTTATGTTCAGGAACATTTTCAAAATGTTTAATTACGTCATATCCTATAAATCCAACTGCTCCGCCATTAAATTTAGGAAGTTTAGAATCAGGAACAATTTTCGTTTCGGATAACTTTTGACTAATATAATCTAGGGGGTCTACTGAACCACCTTTTTCATTTAAACCGGTTTTAACTACATCGTAAGGGTCGGTACCAATGAAACTGTAACGAGCTATCTTGTCTCCACCCTCAACACTTTCTAGCAAAAATGAGTATGGAGGACGAGCAACCTTCAAATATACTGAAACTGGAGTTTCCAAATCCGCATTTATTTCTTTACAAACTAAAGCAGCATTGCCCAAACTCTTAAGTTCCTTAAACTCAGACAAAGAGGGATAAAATCCGTTTAACACATCATTTTCAAAAGTAATTCCCATATCTACCTTATAAATCCACCTTAAACATATATATCAATGATTTGGTAATACTAAGCCTATTGTTTGTTTAATTTGATTTAACCTAGCCATGCTAATCTCCTCAGCTTTTTGTGCTCCAGAAAATAAAAGCCTGTCTAATTCTCCAACATCTGACATCAATTTATTATATTTGTCCTTTATAGGATTTAATTCTTCTATCACAACTTCAGCAACTCTTTTTTTCAAATCACCGTATCCTCGTGCATTTGCAAATTCTGATTCTATTTCCACTTCAGATTTTTCAGTTATAACTCTATATATGCTTAATAGATTATTTACACCGGCAGATTCAGTAACATCTGAAAATCTGATGTCATTACCAGAATCAGTCACGGCACGTTTTATTGACCTTTCGATTTCTTTATCTTCATCTAATAATCCTATCGCATGTCCCCTAACATCAGAATAAGTTTTAGACATCTTGACCAATGGATTATCAAGGCCCATTACCCTTGCACCAACTTCAGGTATTATTGGTTCCGGCACAATCAAATCAGAATCGTAAATACTATTGAACCTTAACGCTATATCCCTCGCTAATTCAACGTGTTGTTTTTGATCTTCTCCTACAGGTACCTCATTAGCATCATAAAGCAGAATGTCGGCAGCCATTAACACAGGGTAATCTAGCAATCCTGTAGAAATACTGTTTTTGCCTTTCGATTTATCTTTGTACTGAGTCATCCTTTCCAACCAACCTAAAGGAGTAATGCAATTTAAAATCCAAGCACCTTCTGAATGACAGCTGACATGAGATTGTATAAATACAGTACATTTTTCTGGTTCCAACCCACATGCAAACAACATTGCAGATAACTCTCTGGTTTGTTTATGAAGTTCTTTAGGATCATTTGGTACGGTAAGTGCATGTAGATCTACAATACAGAAAAAATTGTCTTTTTCTGATTGTCTCTGAACCCAACCTTTAATCGCACCTAAATAGTTTCCAAGATGAACATTACCTGATGGTTGAATCCCACTAAATACTCTACTGCGAATTTCCTTTGCCAATTATTTATAACCTCTGCTACAACAAGTATATTAGGCAAACCTAATAACCTATTATACTTGGTAATAGGTTTTCCTATATGTAAAATGATTGTAACGAATCAATTCCTACAATGATAGAACTAGTTTATTATTAACTGACTGAATCGACACGATTTTTTTCTGAAAAATTCCGATGACATTAAAATTAGCAACAAATAAATTTGTCCATTTAGCTACTATAATAGTGGTTCACCTAGTTATATTTTTATTAACTATGCCAAGAAATTTATCGTGGGGAGCATACGGGAATGCTTCTGATGGTGGCGAATTAATCACTGCAGTAAACTATTTGGGCGTCCCTCATCCACCGGGATACCCAATCTATATGATTCTATTAAAAATATTTACTTCTATTATTCCGTTCGGAAACTTGGCTTTAAAAAGCAATCTTTTTTCCATACTAACGTCAATAGCAGCAATCTGCATTGTATTTCTATTCACACTCAAATTAGCAGAAAAAATATACCCTGAATTTTCAAAGCCGTTGAAATTAACTGTTTGTTCGATTGGCAGTTTTGTTATCGGTACTAGTCCTTTATTCTGGTCTCAATCAATTATTGCAGAAGTTTATAGTTTAAATGCTTTATTTGTTTCATTGATCTTGTTGATTAGTTACAAAATAATGGATTTCACGAATTTGAAACCATATAAAATGACTTTATTCTTTTGGGGATTAATAGCAGGACTAAGCTTAGGTAATCACCTCACAATTATAGCTATTATAGTGCCATTATTTTGTATTTTTATAAAACAATTCAAACTTGATTTAAAAAAATATACCTATATAGCCTACGGAACAATAGCAGGACTAATTTCGTATATTTACATACCGATCCGAGCAGCTCAAAATCCTCCCATAAATTGGGGCGGCGCAGATACCTTTGATGGATTTATATGGCTAATTACTGCTGCACCTTATAGAGAATACGTCCTAGGAGTTGACCAAAGCCTACTTTTTTCAAGATTATTACAATACACGCAAATATTGTTTATCCAATTTAATCCGTTAGGGATTTTTTTATGCATCATTGGCGGTTTGGCAATTTACAGGAAAGAACCGAAATTATTTTTCCCCCTAACATTTTCCACAATTATTCTCAGCATCTATTCACTGGCTTATAACTCTGTCGACTTTGAAGTTTTAATGTTACCGGCATTAATGATTATATCGATTGGAATATCAATTGGTTGTTTACACATACTATATCTGATTAAAACAAC
>CAZYCG010000038.1:0-14945 GCA_964645865.1 uncultured Dehalococcoidia bacterium
TAGTGTGGATTTTTTGAGTGTCTTTGTTTACTAATTTTGGTAATGCATCAGTGTACGTAGATTTAATTTTCGTTAATTGTCTGTACTCAAGGACGTTCGAAAGCACTTTATACGAATCTTCAGTAGATTGTTCTCTATTTTCATCTTCATCCAATATTTGTTTTATTCCTTCAAGTGTATTAGCGTCTGTAGAATATCCAGTTTTGGTTTTTTTGAAATGTGGTAATTCTAGTTGCTCGAATAGAATTTTCCCTAATTGCTGAGATGACGCTATATTGAATTCGGTGTTAACTATATTAAATATTATTTCCTTTATTTCATTGATTTTTCCATTAAGCTCTTTGGACATACTATTCAAATAATCTGTATCTAATTTAATCCCTTCAGCTTGCATTGCAACCAATATAGGAAGCAAAGGAACTTCAATTTTTTCCATAACCGTATTGACATTTTTTGAAATAGCTTCTTTGCTTAATATTGGTTGTAATTTGAATATTGCGTTGGCTTTATAGCCGCATATATTGATTCCAAGTTCATCAGTTTCATTTGGATTGGAATTGATTTCTTTCGATAAATATTCAATAGATAGGGATTCAATGTCTGTCGATTTTTTCCCGCAGATATGCGCGGCTATCATTGAATCAAATATGATGTTTTTGACGTTAATTCCGTAGGAGAGGAACAGAGAAGATAGATAGTTGCCGTCATGGGTCAACTTAGATATCTTGGGAGATTCTAAAACAGGTTTTAATCGGTTCAAGTATGACCTGTTAATGTTTAGAGACTCATCAGTCAATGGTAAATACCAGTTGCTCTTTTCACCTAAATCAAAGGCGATACCAATTAATTGACTCGAAATCTTCGACTTTTTTAATTCATGAAGTTCCAAGGCAAATTTCTTCGATGAATTTATTGAAGTAATTAAAGAATCCAATTGATGTATGTTGGTAATTTTTAAGACATTATGTGTTTTATCAGGACTAATTATTTCATTAGATGTGTTCGGTTGGTCTAGATATTTTGGAATTCGAGGTATTAATGTAAAGAATTCAAGATTAGAAAGTTGATCAGTCACTTTTTTACGATCATATGAACTCAGTTCCATGGCTTTTAGGGAGATATCTAAAGGAATATTTTTTACTATTGTTGCAAGTAATTTTCCTTCTAGAGCTTGCTCTTTATTTGCGATTAGAGATTCTTTGATGCGTTTGGGTTCTATTTTATCTATTTCCGAAAATATATTTTCCAAAGTACCGTGCTCTACTAATAATCTTGAAGCAGTTTTGGCTCCTATACCAGGTACTCCGGGTATATTGTCGGAAACATCTCCTTGTAAAGCTTTAAAGTCGGGTATGTTTGATGGAGTTACGCCGGAATATCTTTGTTCAACTGCTTGATGGTCATAAAGCTGTTTCTGTTGTTTGCTATAACTCAGCATGACCTGAACTGAATCCGACACAAGTTGCAATTCATCGGTATCTCCTGTGATTAATATTGTTCGGATTTTGTTATCATCGCTGTATTTACAGAGACTTCCTAAAATATCATCAGCTTCGAAACCTTCTTTTTCCAGTATTGGTATAGAAAATGACTTGATAATGTTTCTAACATGGTTGAATTGAGGCCTTAATTCCGCAGGCATTTTGGGTCGGTTGGCTTTGTAGTGCTCGTATATCTCATGTCGAAAAGTGGGACCTTTCATATCAAATGCTATTGCACAATATTTTGGTTTCCATTCTTCTAAAGATCGGAAAAATATATTTAGGAAACCGAAAACAGCCCTGACATCTTCACCTGTGGTGGACAGTGTTAATGGCTGCTGGATTGCGTGCCAAGCCCGATATACCATTGCATGACCATCTATGAGCATCAATGAATATTTAGGATTAGCTGGTTTTCGTTCCGATTGAAATTTAGTGTTATTTACCATTGGGTTTATTATAATTCAATTGGCGTTTATACCCATGATTTCTATTGCAGCGGTTAAAGCGTTTTGAGTTTCGGCTTGGCTTTGACATTCTGCATAAATTCGTAGCAACGGCTCTGTTCCAGAAAATCGTATCAGTAGCCAAGAACCTTCAGCATCAAGTATATATTTGAACCCATCAGTATTATCAAAATCCAAAATTTTTTTATTGCCGATACTAGTTATGGGGGAAGAAATCAATCTGTCTATTATCTGGGCTTTTTTGTCGTTTTGTATTTTTACATCTATTCTGTTGTAATTGTGATGACCTACTTTAGATTCAAGAAGTTTGATTAATTCTGAAAGGCTTTTACCTGAGATAGCCATCATTTCTAACAACAATAACCCACTCAAGATTCCATCTCGCTCTGGCATATTGTTGTTAAAAGCATATCCTCCACTTTCCTCTCCAGCAGCCATCGCTTTTTTTGCAACCATAATCGGTGCTATATTTTTGAAGCCTACAGAAGTACTAAAAACAGGAACGTCGTAGTATTTCCCTAGTTTATCTATCATGTTTGTCATAGTGATAGATTTGACTATAGGCGCCCTATTATCAAGAAATTCAAGTTGATGCATGCACAAAAGAGCGAAAATTTGTAATGAAGATATGTATGTCCCGTTTTTGTTAACAACTCCTAACCGGTCTGCGTCTCCATCATTAGCTAGTCCTATTTCTGATGAAGTATCTACAACCTTTTGTTGTAATTTTAAAAGATTTTTCTCTACAGGTTCCGGTTGGTCTATTCCTGGAAACATTGGGTCATGGGTTGATCTTATTTCAGTTATTTTATTTGAATTGCTAGAACATAAAGAAGATAAATATCCTGAACCGACTCCCCACATTGGATCTACAACTACCGACAATTTGGAATTCAATATTGAATCCATAGAAATCAAATTTTTTATGTGCGGCAGGTAGGTTTCATCAGGGTCGAAATATTCTATCGAAGGGTTTCTTTTTTTGGGAAAAGGGTTTTTCTTTTGTGATATAGCAGCTATTTGTGTTTCTAGTTCAGTTATTGTTTTGGTATCAGCTGGGCCACCATATGCTAGTTTTAATTTAAAGCCATTCCATTTGTAGGAGTTATGGCTAGCTGTAATTATTATTGCGGCTTGGTGGTTATTGTGTTTCGTGTTGAACGATAGCACTGGTGTTGGGGCCGGCTTCCTTGATAAATGAACCGGTATCCCATTATGAGCAATTGTTTCTGCGGCTACTTGAGCGAAAGATTCGGATCCAAATCGGGTGTCGTAACCAATTAAAACCGATTTATTACCGTGAAGTTTATTGCTGTTAACTAATTCAGCAACTCCTTGTGAGCATAATCTCACATTATCAAAGGTAAAATCATCGGCTATTATACCTCTCCAACCCTCGGTACCAAATTTTATAGGAAGGTTCAATGTTTATACCCTGCTATTTATCTTCTACTTACTGATTTGTGTTAATGTTTTATTTCCGTTATTTCCGCATTTCTTCCATAATGATTTTTGCTTTGTCAGTATTTTCCCAAGGTAGATCTAAATCATTTCTTCCAAAGTGCCCGTATGCAGCGGTTTGAGAGTAGATTGGTCTTCTTAAATTTAAATCGCTTATTATTGCACCTGGTCTTAAATCAAAGTGCCGATTAACTACATCTATTATTTGTGGGTCTGGTATTTTGTTTGTGCCAAACGTTTCGACTGATATAGAGATTGGTTTCGATACTCCTATAGCATAGGATAATTGAATTTCAGCTCTATCTGCTAATTTAGCTGCAACTATAGTTTTTGCAACTTGTCTTGCCGCATATGCAGCCGACCTATCCACTTTTGTTGGGTCTTTACCTGAGAAAGCTCCTCCACCGTGTCTCGCTACTCCACCATAAGTATCAACTATGATTTTTCTGCCGGTAAGTCCTGCATCTCCCACGGGGCCTCCTATGACAAATCTTCCAGAAGGATTTATATGGTAAATCGTATCATCATCTATCAAAGTCTTTGGTAATACTTCATTTATGACGTGTTTAAAAAGAGCGGTTTCAATATCATGTTGAGAGACGTTTGGGTCATGTTGAGTACTAAGTACTACTGTATGTACCCGTTTTGGTTTACCATGAGAATATTCTATGGTGACTTGCGCCTTACCATCAGGCCTTAGAAAAGATACGTCGCCATTTTTTCTGACATCAGACATCTTTTTACATAATTTGTGGGCCAATGAAATTGATAAAGGCATTAACTCAGGAGTTTCATTGCATGCAAAGCCGACCATCATTCCTTGATCACCAGCTCCGAGGGTGTCGAATGGGTCAGCAGAAGTATTTTCTTGATCGCGGGCTTCAAGTGAAACATCAACACCTCCAGCTATATCCTCAGACTGTTTGTCAATGGATACCAATACTCCTGTCGATTTATAATCGAAACCGAACGATGGGTCACTATATCCGACATTTTTAATTGTATTCCTAACAACTTGCGGAACATCCACATGTCCTTTATTAATAGTTACCTCTCCAATAACTACGATTAACCCAGTTGTAGTAGAAACTTCGCAGGCTACTCTTGCGTTTGGGTCCTGAGAAATAAATGAATCTAGAATTGCGTCTGAGATTTGGTCACATAATTTATCAGGGTGTCCCTCCGTAACTGATTCAGAAGTATAAAGATAAGATTTTGATTCTGTAAAACTAAACGCCATTATTTCACTCCATTAGAGTTGGTTCTTTTAATTTGAGTTGTATTATGTTCCTACATTCCAACTATTTAAATATTTGATTTGTTCTTGGGTCAATGTATCTACAGACATTCCCATAGAATCTAGTTTCATTTGACCTACTTGATCGTCTATTTCTTTAGGCACTGGAAAAACATCTGTTTCCAATTTATCAGAATTTTTTGACAAATATTCAACACAAAGGGCCTGATTTGCGAAGCTCATGTCCATTACTGCAGATGGATGTCCTTCAGCTGCTGCAAGATTTATTAAACGTCCTTCTCCTAATAAATAAACGCATTTGCCATTATTTAATTTGAATTCTTCAACAGATTCTCGAACTTCTCTCGATGAAGATGAGATTTTATTTAACCCTTCAATGTCTATTTCCACATTGAAATGACCGCTATTAGCTATAATCGCGCCATCTTTCATGTTCTCAATATGATTTGAACTAACCGCGTGCATTCCTCCAGTGAGTGTTATGAATATGTCGCCTATAGAAGAAGCATTTTCCATTGACATAACTTGGTGCCCATCCATCGCTGCTTCCAATGCTCTAATTGGATCTACTTCTGCCACGATTGTTTGTGCTCCCATACCTTTAGCTCGCAAAGCTACTCCTCTGCCACACCAACCGTAACCTATTATAACTACGCTTTTGCCTGCCCATAGGATGTTTGTTGCTCTGGTTATTCCGTCTAGAGTGCTTTGACCTGTCCCATATCTATTATCGAACAGATGTTTTGTAGAAGCATCATTGACAGCAATCATAGGGTATTTTAGTTTCCCTTCATTTGAAAGACTTTTAAGACGTATAACTCCTGTGGTAGTTTCTTCGCATCCGGCTCGAACATTTCCGATTATATCTTGGCGTTCAGTATGAAGTTTTGTCACAAGGTCAGCGCCATCATCAAGCGTAAAATGCGGTTTGTGTTCTAAAGCTTCATCAATATGTTGATAGTAGGTATCTGTGTTTTCACCCCGAATTGAATAAGTAGGTATATCATATTCAGAAACTAAGGCTGCTGCCGTATCATCTTGGGTGCTAAGGGGATTACTAGCGCATAATACTAAGTCGGCCCCACCTTCTTTCAAAGTTATAGCTAAATTGGCAGTTTCGGTTGTTACATGTAAACAAGCAGATACACGTAGGTTTTTGAGCGGTTTTTGTTCTTTAAATCGAGATTTAATTGAATTTAAAACTGGCATTTCTCTCGCTGCCCATTCAATTCTTTGCTTACCTGTTTTTGAAAGAGTTATATCTTTAATATCACCTTTGGCCATTGTTAATTGTTTGTATCCTCCATTATCACCAATTTTATTTTAATAAATATTCTATATATCCGATTTATCCATTATGTTTTTGGCACGACTTTTTATTTCATCTACGTTTAATTGTATCAATCTATCGACGCTGAATGTCTCTACTGCAAATGAACCCATGGTATTTCCGTATATCATTGCTGTTTTCATTGTTTGTAAATCTGTTTTTCGTGATTTTATTAAATATCCTGTAAATCCTCCTGCAAAAGAATCACCGGCACCTGTAGGGTCGATAATTTGTGTGACTTTAAATGTTGGTGCATTAAATTTTAATCCGTTTGACCACAGAGTAGAACCATGCTCTCCATTCTTCACCACAATAAACTTTACTCCATAACGTTCTTGTATGGTTTTGGTAGCCTCTTCAATTGAAGTTTTTGAAGTAAATTCTTTGATTTCATTTACGTCAAGGATTAATATGTTGATTCTTCTTAGGACTTTTTCTAAAGATTCGAATTTATTATCAATCCAGTAATTCATACTGTCTAGGAGTGAAATTTCTGGTTTTATCGCCATTTGATCCAAAACTTCTAATTGTAATTCGGGGTCTATATTTGCCAAAAAAACATATGGAGCATTTTGATTGAATTTGCTGAGGATTGGTTTGAAATCTGCAAATACGTTGAGGTCAGTCGAGATTGTTTCCCTTTGGTTTAAATCACCAAAATCATAAGAGCCTTTCCACCTGAAAGTTTTACCAGGGACCCTTTGTAAGTCAGCAGTATTTACATTTTTGCTTCTCAGTAAATCGAAATCTTTCGTCAAAAAATCATCGCCTACTACAGCAACGAGACTTACATGATTGAAATAACTTGCAGATATTGAGAAATAAGTCGCGGATCCGCCAAGTGCATTCTCTCTGGTGCCAGATGGTGTATTTACAGAATCGTATGCGACCGAACCTACTACTAAAACTGAATTGTTCATATAAGATTGATATTTAGATGATGCAAATAAGTGCTATATTAGCTGCTTGAAGCTTTTCTTGCTAGCTTCATTTTCTTTTGCGTTTTCCTATGTTTTTTCCATGCCTGACGTTTCGTTTTATTCAACTTTATTCTCCATATTCAGTTGGAAGTTTGTTTTCTATCCAGGCAGGTGTTCCGTCCTGAATATTGTAGAGTTTATCCGTGTCTAAGCCCATTGATGCTGCCATTTCACATGCTAGCCCACTTCTTACTCCCATTCCACAAATGAATAGTAATGTTTTATCTTTTGGAAGTTCATCTATCCTAGTTAGAATCGAATCCACTGGTATAGAAATAGCATCCTTCACATGACCAGTTGAATATTCGTCTTCTCCTCTTACATCAATGCA
This sequence comes from uncultured Dehalococcoidia bacterium, assembly GCA_964645865.1. Taxonomy (GTDB): domain Bacteria; phylum Chloroflexota; class Dehalococcoidia; order Lucifugimonadales; family OSU-TB39; genus OSU-TB39. The sequence goes on from CAZYCG010000038.1 coordinate 7,309, forward strand.
TATGGTGTTTTCATCTTTCAACATTTCAAATGCTTCTTTGCTGTCGACCCTGAAATAAGGTTCACCTTCTTCACGTGTAGGCATAGTATTAACTCCATTTTAAGGTTATGTAGATGTTAACAATTAGTATCTACATTGATAATCCTTCTCGTATTGTACCAGATTAATTTATTAGGCACTATTGGATAGGTAGATTAAGCGAATTTATAATCTAATATTTTAATTCTTAAGAGCGAATGGTTTCTGTGAAACCGAGTTTGTGGTATCTTTAATTTATAGGCTGTATGTTAATTCGAGACAAATATATACCTGCTATTTTTAACCACAAGAATCTTATTTATTTAACTATTGTAGCTTTAATTGATGCAGTCGCCCAAGTGACTCTTGGCGGAATTGTCAGGGTAACTGGTTCAGGTTTGGGTTGTCCTGATTGGCCATTATGTTATGGACAGGTCATACCTCCATTTAAATTGGACACGCTTATAGAATATTCACATCGGTTATCGGGTATGATGTTAGGGATTTTGGTGCTATTGATGTGTATTGGTTTTGTTCGCAGCAACAATAAGCATAAAAGTAAGCTAACTACCCGTTTATCAATATTAGCGTTGATTTTGGTGGTCGCTGCTGGATTATTGGGGGGAGTCACTGTTTTGACAGAGTTATCTAAATGGATGCGGTTAGTACATTTAGGGGTTGCAGAAATTTTGATTACTTGTCTATGTGCGATTATTGTTTTTGAATTGCCAGCCCAAAAAGTTATTGGTGTTATCAGATACAAAATTATTGGTCAAATGGTGGCATTTAGTGTTGGTATTACACTTTTTAGTATCCTATTTGGCTCTTACGTTGTGGGAAGTGGTTACTCTGCAGTTTGCGGCACTTGGCCTTTGTGTAGGGGAGATTTTTTCCCAACTGATTTGTTTTCTTTTATGCACATGGCACATAGGTATCTCGCTATCGTTTTATTGGTAAGTTTTGCTAGTTTTGCTTATGTTTCAATAGTGAAGTTTGGATTAATAAACAGATTTAGTATTAGTGTGGTTGGTGGGTTGGTGATATTGGTAGCACAAATAATTTTGGGTGCTATAATAATCTGGACTGGATTTGCAAGCGAATTCAAGGCTATGCATTTGACCATGGCGACTTTGTTCTGGGTTGCAATTTCTATTGTCGCTTCTATTTATGTCAAGGAATATATCAAATGTGCTTAGATGCATTCCTTCAAGGGATAGGTTAAGTGGTAGTCCAAAATACTAAGACAACTTTTATTACAACGTTAAACGCCTACATAGCATTAACAAAGCCCAAAATAATAATTTTGCTATTGGTCACATCTGTGGGAGGTATGTTTTTAGCCGAAAAAGGTGTGCCGAATTTAATTCTAATCTTATTGGTGTTGTTTGGTGGATCTCTAGCTGCAGCAGGGGCTAACGCCATAAATCAATATTTAGAAAAAGATATAGATTCATTGATGTCTAGAACTTCAAAGAAGAGGCCGTTGGTTAGCGAGATTATTTCTCCATTACACGCTCTAGTTTTCGGATTATTTACCAATTTGATTGCGTTTGGCTTGATGTGGTTTCTTGTAAACCCTGAAAGTGCGATTTTGACTATGTCTGCATCAGTTTTTTATATAGTTATTTACACTATGGTTCTTAAAAGAAGGACTTCTCAGAATATAGTTATTGGTGGTGCTGCTGGAGCGGTTCCACCTTTAGTTGGATGGGTAGCTGTTAGCGGTTATCAAGGGTTGGTTGAACTTGCTCCTGCAATATGTCTTTTTATAATAATATTTGTTTGGACTCCACCTCATTTTTGGGCGCTTTCGTTAATATTGAAGGATGATTATAGATTAGCTCAGATACCTATGTTGCCAGTAGTAGCTGGAATCAAAAGTACCAAGTGGGCGATACTCCGATATACTGTATTGCTTGTTTTTATAACTTTGGCGATATACTTCAGCTTTAGCGATGTTTTTGGCCTGATTTATCTCAGCAGTTGTTTTATATTCGGAGCATTATTTATTTTGTATGTTGTTAAGCTATTGCGTACCGATGGTATAAATGGAGCTAAAAACCTATATTTGTTCTCTATTGCCTATCTAGGTGTATTATTTATAGCAATTATTATAGATAGTGTATTGTTTGAACTAAAATATTGATATATCCTGAATATTATTAAAACTACCTGATTTAAGTTTAATAGTACTAAGTGGATTTGGTGCATAAATACCTGATTTATAAAATATAGTACGTTGAGGAGCTGTTTTCTTTAAAGATGAGTCGGTTCAAATCGTTTTTGGGTCTTATTTTCAAATCATCACCATTTTTATTTTTGTTGGTTGCTTGTTACCCAAGTCATAAGCAATCCACCTTTGATCCACAAGGTCCTGTTGCGGAGGGCCAAGCTAATCTTTTTTATTTAATATTTTGGGTTGCGACAGCGGTGTTTATCGTCGTTGTTGGATTCATGTTTTACATAATTATTAGATACCGCAAAAGAGAAGGAGATGTTGAACCTCCTCAGATACACGGAAATACCAAATTAGAAATAGCGCTAACAATTTTGCCGATTATATTGTTGGCGATAGTAGCAGTACCCACTATCAGTGAAACTTTTGCAAATGCGAATTCTCCTGACCCAAACTCGTTAACTGTTGAGGCGATTGGGCATCAATGGTGGTGGGAATTCACGTATCCACATCCTAATGGGAGTGGAGATCGTATCGTAACTGCTAATGAAATGCACATACCAAGTGATACTGTTGTAAATCTTGAACTACGTTCTCAAAACGTGCTTCATAGTTTTTGGATACCGAAGTTGGCAGGTAAGGTAGACGTCGTTCCTAATAATACGAATACCATGTGGATAAAGGCGAACAAAGGTTCAGAGGGTATGTATTTGGGACAATGTGCAGAGTTTTGTGGTGTCGCTCACGCTCTTATGAAGTTTAGAGTTGTGGTAGAAACGCCAGAAGAATTTAATGAGTGGTTACTTCAACAAGATACTGACGGATTTAATTCTGCAGATCCATTAGCTGCAGAAGGGAGAGAAATATTTGAAGGCTCTGGCCAATGTTACTCTTGTCATACTGTGAAAGGTTTAAAAAAAGCTAGGGGCAAAAAAGGTCCAAGCTTAACTCATGTGGGTAGTAGGGCTCATCTTGCTTCTGCGATAATAGAAAATAATCAAGAAAATCTTAGGGCTTGGATAAAAGATCCAGAAAAAATAAAGCCAGGTAACATCATGTCTCGAGAAGGATTGATATACACCCAAGATGAACTTGCTTTGACCGATGGTCAGATTGCAGCTCTAGTTGCTTATTTACAATCTTTAAAATGATATCTAAGGGAAAATCGATGTTTTTTATAACTTCGTATAAGAATTTCAGTATGGAATTGAATGTTCAGCTAGGAGGCCTTGTATGACCTTACTCGCTTTGTCCGGTATAGCTAGACCATTGCATCCAACTGGTATTTGGTCATGGATTACTACTATAGACCATAAAAAAATAGGTATTCTGTATGGAATAACTTCGTTCTTGATGTTTCTTACTGGTGGCATCGAAGCTTTAATACTTAGAATTCAGCTTGTTGGTCCTAATGCAGGCATAGTATCTCCAGAAACATATAACCAACTATTTACGATGCATGCAACTACTATGATATTTTTGGGCGTCATGCCCATGAGTGCTGCATTTTTCAATTACGTGATTCCCTTACAGATTGGTGCAAGGGATGTTGCTTTTCCTAGATTAAATGCCTTTAGTTATTGGACGTTTTTATCGGGAGCTATAGTTTTGAAATTGAGTTGGTTCTTGGGTGGTGCTCCAAATGCTGGGTGGTTTGGGTATGCTCCGATAACTGGTGCGGCTTATAATCCAGGACATGGCGTTGATTTTTGGATAATTAGTCTGCAAATTCTTGGAGTAGCTTCATTAGCAGCGGCATTCAATTTTTTGACCACTATTATTAATATGAGAGCTCCAGGTATGTCATTGATGCGTATGCCTTTGTTTACTTGGATGACATTTGTCACGTCTTTCTTGTTGATTTTTGCATTTCCTGTTATAACTGTTGCCCTTATTGAACTGTACTTGGACAGATACTTTGCGATGAATTTTTTCGTGGCATCTGCTGGTGCAAGTCCAGTTTTATGGCAGCATCTATTCTGGATATTTGGGCATCCTGAAGTCTATATCCTCATACTTCCCGCGATGGGTATAGTCTCAGAAATATTGCCGACTTTTTCGAAAAAACCTTTGTTTGGTTACCCATTCATAGTTCTTTCAGGAGTTATAATTGGGTTCATGGGATGGATGGTGTGGAGCCATCATATGTTTACAGTCGGATTGGGGCCAGTAGCTAACTCCGTTTTTGCCTTAACAACTATGGCGATTGCAGTACCTACAGGTGTTAAAATATTCAATTGGCTCGGCACTATGTGGGGAGGTTCGATTGATTTTAAAACTCCTATGTTGTTTGCAGTAGGATTTGTCTTTTTGTTTATTATTGGAGGATTAAGTGGTGTGATGCACTCGATTGCAGCTTCAGATGCTCAACAACAAGACACATATTTTATTGTAGCTCACATACATTATGTTTTATTTGGAGGAGCTATAGTCGCGATTTTTGGAGGGGTATATTATTGGTTCCCTAAAGTAACCGGAAAATTCCTTGATGAAAAAATAGGTAAATTGAATTTTTGGTTGATGTTTATTGGAATGAATATCACCTTTTTCCCACAGCATTTCTTAGGAATGGATGGAATGCCTAGACGAATTTATACTTATGATGCAGATATGGGTTGGAATCTTTGGAATGGCGTATCAACTGCAGGTTCGTTACTGTTGGCATTTTCGATTTTGATATTTATACATAACGTCGTGATAAGTTTGAGGAAAGGCAAGATAGCAGGGTCTGATCCTTGGGACGCAAGAACATTAGAATGGTCAATTTCATCACCTCCGCCAGAATATAATTTTAAAGAGATACCAACTGTTACAGGACTAGATCAGTTATGGATTGATAAAAAACAGAATGGAATAGTTGTTTCTGATGATCCACCTGCTGAAGATCGTTCAATACATCTTCCCCAGCCTTCTTACTGGCCATTTGTATGCTCTATGGGCTTGTTGATAGCCGGATATGGGGCGGTTTATATATCTTCTATAATTGGTATGGTTGTAACGGCAATTGGGTTTATGACGACAATGTTTGCTGTTTACGCGTGGTCATTTGAGCCAGTTAATGATCCCGAAGACTCGCATTGAGATAATCTAGGAGTGTGAATTGGACAATACATCTGTAATGGAACATGAAACTGAAAACTCTCACGAGACAACTACGGGTCTGGATAACAGAAAGTTGTTGATGTGGTTGTTTTTAGGTTCAGATTGTATGTTCTTTGGTTCGTTAATTGCAACTTATTTGGTACATCAAGGGAAATCATTAGTAGGGCCATACCCTTTAGACGTATTTGATATACCAACTACTTCCGTTAGTACTTTTGTTTTGTTGATGAGTAGTATGAGTATGGTGCTAGCGTATTCTGCCTTAAATAGAGGAAATATAAAAGGGTTTAGAATTTGGATACTGTCGACAGCAATAATGGGAGCAACCTTTTTAGCTTTTCAAGTTTTTGAATTTAGGACATTTGTACACCATGATCATCTGACTCCTCAAGTCAATTTGTTTGGGACAACGTTTTTTACTTTAACTGGCATTCATGGAGCTCACGTAACTTTGGGAGTGATTTGGTTGATGTCTTTGTTTTTCCATTCTTACAGAGGTGGAGTGACTCCAGAAAAAAGTCTAGATGTTGATTTAGCTGCTTTATATTGGCATTTTGTAGATATGGTTTGGATTATAATATTTACAGTGGTTTATTTATTTGGAGTATTTAGGGGATTCTAGTTAATATTGACAGGATAGAGAGAAATTAATATGGGTACAGACTCAAAAATAAACGAAACAATTAATTCCGAACATCACGATCATCCATCTCCAGCTATATATTTTAAAGTTGCTATGACTTTGGTAATTATAACTGCTATAGAAGTTGGAGTGTTTTATATAGAGGATCTTAAGTGGGGGATAATTCCTGTTTTGGTTATTTTATCTGGATTGAAATTTGGGTTGGTAGCCATGTTTTATATGCATTTAAAATATGACTCTAAATTATTTTCTTCTTTGTTTTTTGGTGGAGTAGTGTTAGCGACGTGCGTTTGCATCGCTTTGATGGCTCTTTTTAAATACTTCATTTAGAATCTTAGGCAATATTGGAATCCAGTATTTACCAGATTATTTGGAATCATTGGCATCCGCATCCTGAGGTGATTATAGGTCTCACAGTGATTCAACTTACCTATATGTTTTTAGTTGGCAAGTTAAATCACCATTCAGTTGTTACAGAAGTTTCTCCTGGGCAAATAGTGGCTTTTACATTAGGCATAATCATAATAGCGATTTGCCTTTTATCTCCATTACATTATATTAGTGATAATTATCTTTTTAGTGCACATATGCTGCAACACGTACTATTGACTTTGTTGGCGCCACCTTTAATCATATTTGGAATCCCTGACCAGGCAATTAACAAATCTTTGAACGTTCCCTTTTTGTCTAATATAGCGAAATTTTTAACCAATCCAATTGTCGCATTTATGTCTTTCAATTTAACTTTTTCTATATGGCATATGCCACAGTTATACCATTATTCAGTGTCACTGCATTGGGTACATGTCATAGAACATTCAATGTTTATATTAACTGCTATATTAATGTGGTGGCCTATCGCTAGTAGGTCACGTCTTTTGCCGAAACTGAGTTATCCTCTGAGGATAATTTATCTTTTCTTCTTGTCTATCGCACAGATAATAGTTTTTGGAATGATTACATTTTCTAACAATCCTCTGTATGATTGGTATATTAATGCTCCTAGATTATTTGGAATATCTGCAATGTTGGATCAACAGATTGGTGGTATTATAATGAAGGTAGGTGGTGGGGGAGTGTTTTTGACGTTATTGATAAGTATATTTCTGAAGTGGTATAAATCCGAACAGGATACCGCTGGAGATTATGTTGTTAATGAAAAAGATGTATTTAGATAAAATAAAGATTAAATTAGCTTGGAGATTAACTAATGGCGAATAAAAGCAAAGATTTCATACTTTTCCCGTTGTTATCAATGATTTTGGTGGCATCGTTTGCAGTAGGGCTTGGAATCGTATTTATGTTGTTGGAACACTATGGTCCTAGTCCTAAAGTTGGTCACGACGAAGTACCTTTATTTATTATCATACTTGGTATGGCTTTGGTGGTATTAGTACCAGCATTCGCTGCTTTATTGGAAAAAAAGACTAAGCCAAAATAAAGCGAATCTAGACTGTAGTAAGTATGATTACAGAGTGGTGTTTTAACTAGCAGGTTTAGCCTGATTAACAATAAATGTAAATGCTTCCGGATCTTTTGCTGCAATCTCAGAAAGCATTTTTCTGTCAATAGTAATTCCTGCGGTTTTCAATCCACTTATCAACTGAGAATATGACAGTCCATTGAGCCTAGCCGCTGCGTTGATTCGCACGTTCCATAGTTTACGCATGTCGCCTTTCTTTTCCCTTCGATGTACAT
>CAZYCG010000039.1:0-14920 GCA_964645865.1 uncultured Dehalococcoidia bacterium
CTTGATTGGAAAATTATCTTTGAACCGTTTGATGACCATGTTGGGTTGGAGTCATAGAATGAATTTTCAGTTAACTGTTGGATTTTTTTATCGTTGATTGAAACAGAATAGATTTCAAATGTTGTATTGTCGCCAATTCCAGAACCGCTTACAAAAACTATATACTTTCCGCTAGGGGACCACTTTGGAGAATTACTATAAGCTTCAAGGTTAGTAATCTGTTTCAAATTTTCACCATCTGGATTTACTGTATATAATTCTGATGTTCCTTTTCTGTCAGATTCGAAAACAATAGTTGATCCATTTGGAGACCACTGTGCACTTTGGTTGTTAGAACTCCCTGTAGTTATTTGTGTTTGTCCTGTTCCATCTGTGTTACTGATGTATAGATGTATGCTTCCATTTCTATTTGATTGGTAAAGTATTTTAGAACCATCCGGAGACCACTTGGCGAAACCATCATAAAAATTGTTATTAGTGATATTAAGTTGGTTAGAACCATCTGAGTTCATCGTATAGATCTCAAAAGATTTTGAGTCATTTCTGTTTATAGCAGATTGATAAAGAATTTTAGAACCATCAGGTGACCAACTGGCGAAGCCATCAAATATTTTATTATGAGTCAATCTTAATTGATTTGTTCCATCAGAATTCATCACGTAAATTTCAAAATTATTTCCCCCATGATTTTGTTCAAACAATAACTTGCTTCCATAGGGAGACCAGACTGGATTTGAATTTGTAACTTGATTTTGGGTTAATCTTTCAATGGCATCGTTATTTATATTTAAAGTATAAATTTCATAGTTATCCTCCCTGAAAGATACGAACGCTAGTTTTTCTTCAGCTTGTGACCAATCGGGATACCCGTCAAAAAATGTAGAGTTTGAAGTCAGGTTTACCGGTCCTTCTGGTTTTTCTTTGGTATTGCAAGATGTGAGGACTATCATAAGTGCTGTGACCAGTAGAATGCCAAGTATGTATCTGGTGGAGTACATGAGTTACTTGTTATATTTTGGTGTTCTAGGTTTGAAATCCCGATTCAACTTTATCGATAGGGATTCATATGGGAATTTTACTGGACTGTGTTTTAAATGAGATTGGATGAATCCAAATATTATTTCTGTGCTCATTACTGATACTTCTATTCCTCCCATATGAGGTTTCGAATTATCTATGGAGGCCACTAGGTCATAAATTAAATTTAAAGTTGAACTTGTTTTTTCAAAATCTAACAGGTATTTTTTGTTTTCGGTCCATACGGTGAACTGACTGCCGTTATCGATAGCAGATACTACTCCATTTTCACAGATAGCGTCCCACTTTGTTTTATTTGATATGTTGAAAGCATAAGCTTTGACGCCGTTTTCAAACTCGATGACTCCTTGACCTGTTGGATCGCTTTTTAATTCTTTTAGTTCTGAATCCCAAATGAATTCAGTTAAATTTGCTGTGACTGATTTTACTTTTGATTCGTTGTTTAATTTAAGTAAAAGGTCGAAATTATGACTGCCCATATTAAACAAACTGCCAGTACAGTAAGCTACTAGAGTTTTTAATTTTCCAAGACTTTCTTCTTTAATCAAATTTGCCATTGAATTAAAACCAGAATCGTATCTCCTGTTAGTACCAAGATTGAAGGCTACATTGTTTTTAATACACGCGTCATACATGTCATAGCAATCCTCTAAAGATGCAGACATAGCTTTTTCAGCATATATCGCTTTAGCTCCGTTATTCGCTGCAAAAATTACTATTTCTGCTCTTTGTTCAGGTTGAGTAGCGACACTTACGATGTCTGGATTAGTTTCTAAAATCATTTTTTTGTAATCGGTGTACTGATTTTTTTTTGGAATGTTATATGTGTTTCCCGCAATTTCCATAACATCACTACGAACATCAGAACATGCAATTAAATCAGTTCTTTTACATTTTGTATAACCAGCTGCATGCGAGTATGGAGATAATTCAGGGTCAGAAGATTCGTTATCTATGAATGCTCCCATTCTACTGCAGCCGACTAAAGCTGCGGTGTATTTGACTTTTGCATTCAAGTTATTTAACACCTGTCTAATGGCCAAATAGTAAAGTGATACGGGAATATCGACTCGAATATTTTTTTTGTATCGGGATCTATATCTATTTGGGGTATATTCGGATGAGAACCAAATATCAGTTGGACAAGGTTTCTACGGTTTAGGTTTATATGTCGAGGTTGTTTACGTTTGGATATTTCAACTTTGCCATCATTTAGTGAAACTCCGATAGTTTCATTTGTTTCTTTCAGGGATATGCTGAAAGAAGTGTTTAAATTAATTGATTTTACTTGAAGATATTTACGTATGCTTTTTAGTAATATTTCCATGTTGTTAATTCTATTCATCTGGTATCCCATACCGTTGGCTTCTTCTATAGGGAAACAAGCTTTTGGTTTCTTTGTATGCAACAATTCTCCTATTGTTGTTTTATGAAGAGGCACTAGAGCTTGTGTATTTTCATCTGACATTTCATTTTCTAGAAAATGTTTAATCAATGTCTCTATTCCTTCAGTTGATCCTCCTGCCTCGATAATACCTGGTTTATTGGTACTCCAACCGAAAGTCAAATATGCTATTAGTTCACCATCATTAAGTGCTAATATGGTTTTGCTTTTTGGTAAATTAAACAGAGTTTGATAATCAGTAATGCTTCTTGCAATTCTTATTGGTTCTGCATCGTGTATTTGCATTATCCCATTCATGTGATTGTTATTAGTTTTGTCATATTCGATTATTTTGAGGTGCGAAGTTTTGTCAAATAACTTTGAATCTTGTGCTGTTAATTTATATGCAAAACCTTGTGACCCGACAGCTTCCCATCCGGAATTTTGATAAAAAGGGAAAGTAGCCTCCATGGTCCAAAGTATAGACGTTGGCCAATTTCGTTGATTCATTATTTGTATACAGTCTTCCAGGCACAATGTTCCAAGACCTTGTTTTCTATAGTCAGAATGTGTAACTGTAGCGCTGATCAGTCCGGACATTAGCTGGTCGCCATTTCTTAGTACAAGTCGAGGAGCAACAGGAACATGAGCTACAACTTTATTATCGATTTTTATAATTCGGCGAAACTCGAGCATCGAGGAATCATATACGAGAGGATAGTCTGTTTGGGCATCTTGATCTGTTCCTTCTCTAAACACTTTGTTGATCAGTTCTAAAGAACTTTCAACGTCTGATACTGTACAAGCTCTAGGACCGTCCATTTATTCCTCCAAATCTTTTATAAATGAGAATCAATATTTTAACGATTTTATAACGAATCACGATATTTTTTCCCACGGTTTAAAACCTTTGTCACTGAGCTTTCTTCAAAGGGTTCCATATTGAAACCGTCTGGTTGAAAAGCTTTTGCAGGTAGGTGTTTTGCTTTCAGTACACTGGCATTTGAATAATATCCTGAATAAAGAATTTGTAGCATTGAATTAAACAGGTTGAGGTTATCGGATTCTATGGTTTTTAAGATTTTTATTTTATTAGATTCAGTCAAGTCTTCAAAATGTGATTCAAGAATATCGAAACTTGTTTTTGATGTTTTATTCAAAAATTCAATTATGTAATTTTCTTGTTTGGAGGTTATTTCAAGGTCACATTCTTTATTGTCAAATATATCTAAATTTCCAGCTCCGGGCAGATTATCGGTAGGAGGTATAATGCAATTCGCTATTTGCATAAACAATTGTGTTTGCTCTTTATTTAAAAAAGACATTTTGTTTATTTAACTCACTTTATATGTTTTTAGAAAATCCTGTTTATATTGAATTTCGGGCATTTCTTTTTAAATTATCGGCCATGAATAATGCTATGGCTTGAATTGTTGAAGTAGGATTGACTGCTCCTGCAGTAACAAATACACTGCCATCTATCACGAATAGATTTTTTACGTCGTGAGCAGCACCAAATTTATTTACCACTGAAGTTTTTGGGTCATTGCCCATACGTGTTGTACCCAGTAAATGCCAGCCAGCTGTTTCAAGCATAGGATTTATCAATGTTCTTTTTGATCCAGCCGCTTCTAACACCTCTGTGCAACGTTCGATGCTATACTGAAGCATTTTTTTGCTGTTATCACTAACTTTATAATTAACTTTTGGTGCTGGAATTCCATTTGAATCTACTATGTTTCTATCTAGTATGATTTCGTTATGTAGTTCAGGTAGATCTTCAATCAACGCTGCTATTGGAACTAATTTATTTAGTCTTTCATCGAATTCATTGTGGTGATATTTGCCCCAGGGAATCGGTTTTTCTAAAGCACCCCCTAGAGATGTGGTAATCGGACCCAATTGTCTGTTCAGCTGTAACTGAAATCCCCGAACAAAATCGCGAGAGGTATCGGTTTCATAGTATTCATAGCTTGTTACTGAGCACGCCAAAGGCCCTTTGTGTGACTCAATTTCATCTTCAAAAACTCCGGCAACTGCAGCAACAGGGTGGAACATGAGATTTTTCCCCACAAGACCGCTGTTGTTTGCAAGTCCATCTGGAAATCTGGGGGATTTTGAATTTAATAGCAATCTCGGAGTTCCTACTCCATTACAAGCAACTACTACTACATCAGAATAAAGTTTATTTACAACTCCTTTCTGGTCAAAATAAATCACCCCGTCAGCCAAACCCTTGTTATTTAAAGTGATTTCAGACACTCTGACGCCAGTTTTGAGTGAAACCCCATTATTTATTGCTCTTGGCCAATATGTTACATCTGCACTGGATTTAGCCTTGTTGTAACATCCGCTTATGCAAGGTCCCCCATAGGTGCATGCGGGACGTCCATCATATGGCACAGAATTGATAGCACTTTCTGCAGGCCACCAATGCCACCCCAGTTTTTCAAATCCTTCGACTAGCTTAGTTCCTTGCTTGCCTATTGATAATGGAGGTGTTTGTCGGTCAGGCATTGGTGGGTATGCAGGGTTACCGGCTAAGCCTGCTACTCCAGTGATTCTGTCATTAATATCGAAAAATGGGTTCAAATCTTCATAACTTATGGGCCAATCATCAGCTACACCGTCTAGGGTTCTGACTTTGAAATCAGAAGGTTTCATTCTGGGGAAATGTGCTCCCCAGTGTATAGCACTTCCTCCCACTGCATTAAACATTAATGGATGAATGGGAGTATCTAAGGTGTTTACAGGATAATCTTGAGGCAGATTTCTTACGTTAGGATTCGAATGGAATTCATAAGAGAGGTGTCTTTCACCGTCAAGATGAGTGGTTGGATATTCTTGTGGTTTCATCCAAGGACCTTGTTCAAGGCATACAACTTTAAATCCTGCTTCACTCAAGCTCCAGCAAAAAGCTGCGCTGGACATTCCTGCGCCAATTACTAGTATGTCCGCTTTGGAATCTTTAGACATTGGATTTGTCCTTTTTATATTTTGCAGATTATATCGCGTACGGAGTTTTTGTTCTATTGGTTTTTTTGGTTTTGATTCTAAACCAGTGATTGACTCCTACAAGTAATCCTATCAGGATAGTAGTGCAAATTATGTATGGATTTACTTGTAAGATTAGCGAAAAAATTAATATAGACGCGAAAAAAGCGAGCCCAGAGTAATGAGGTTTTTTAAAAATATATAGTGCTAATATTGCTGGTAAGCTTGAGATTACACATGGAATTAATGCTAATCCCATTATTGCTCCTATTGCTGTTGCTAATCCGATACCTCCTTTAAATTTTAGAAATATCGGAAACCAGTGACCATTCATTGTAGATAAAGAGACTAGGATTAAAATTATAGTTGGTGAATCGATATATTGGACTAAAAATATTGGTAAAGCGCCTTTGAGTAAATCAAATATTAAAACAGTGTAACCATAAAATTTCCCCAGATTAGAATATATGTTGGCAGTACCGGGATTCCCATTACCGGTTTTAAATATATCAATCCCTTTTGTTTTTGAAACAAGATGACCAATGGGAATAGAACCAAAAAAATATCCTATGATTATATAAAAATAGAATGATGGATTTTCTATCAAATTATATTGATTACCTAGTTAATCTTATTCTGGGGTCAACTACGGCGAGAAGTATATCAGATAAAAATGTACCGATAACTGTCATAGTTCCAAGTATCAATACTATAGCAGCAGATACGAAGAGGTCTTCATTGAAAAGGGCCTTTAATAGTAATGGGCCTTCAGTTGGTAGATTTAAAACAACAGATACTATAATGCTGCCTGAAATTAGATAAGGCAATAGGTACCCTAAAGTACTTATTAGCGGGTTTATAGCAAGTCTGACTGGATACTTAATTATCACTTTCCACTCATGTAGTCCTTTAGCAATAGCTGTGGTTACATAAGGTTTATTTAATTCATCCAATAGATTTGCTCGCATGACTCTTATCAAAGAGGCTGTACCTGCTGTTCCCACAACTAGGCACGCTATCCACAGATGTGATAATAAATCAATGAATCTTCCAAAACTCCATGGAGCATTTAAATAATCTGGTGAGAATAAACCACCTACACTTTGGTTGAAGACAGCAAATGATATCCATAATAACCATAAGGCTAAAAGGAAATCTGGCACAGCTAAGCCAAGGAATCCTACAAAAGTAAATAGATAGTCTTCAGGGCTTCGTTGTCTAACTGCAGAATAAATCCCTATGGGTATTGCTAGTCCCCAAGCTAAAATAGCGGTGGTTACTGCTAAAATCACGGTCATCAAAAGTCTTTCACCAATTACAGCTGTTACAGGTAAAGGTTCATAAACGAGGGATTTTCCTAGATCACCTTGCATCATGTTCCACATCCATTTGCCGTACCTGTAGTAGCTGGGTTTGTCCCAACCTAGTTGCTCTCTGAGTGTTTCTGCCATTTGTCTGCCAAGAGGACTATCAGCGTTTTCTCTCAATAGCACATCGACGTAGTAAGTAACGAAATCTCCAGGAGGTAATTCAATTATTACCCATGCAATTATTGTGATAACCCATATTGTGAGTAACCCAAGTAAAAGTCTTTTAAAAATGTATTGAGCCATATGAACCTGAAACTTAAATTAGCGTAATTTTAAAATTATATTTGAGATTAAGATACTATATAGTAGATATTTAAACAAATTTGAAATATACACTAGTGGGTTGCATGAATTTACATGGCGTTAAAAAGTAGAGGAAAAGACGTAAAAAACTGCTTATATGTCAATAAATAGTGCTTTAATGCCTCTAAGGTGGTGAATAATGATTTTAAAACGAAAAGTTCCGAAAATGATTTTCACAGATGACGCTTGGATGCTGAGCGAAAGGAGTAAAATCAAATATAAGGACATAGAAAATTATCTGGTGGATACCTTCGCTGGTTTAGATGCTGCGTATTGGTGGTCAGTAGGTGATCATGAGGTATATCACTATGAAACTAAAATAGGTGAAAGATTTGGTTCAGGCTACGAACAATTTAATGAAAACCTAGAATCTTTTGTGCATAAAAAGACTCCAGGTGTAGTTCAAAACATTACTAATAACTTGAATTCGCTGATAGATGAATACGGTGGTCCTTTGACGGTTATAAGCGAAATCTGTCGCAATAATCAAATACCCTTTTATCCCAGGGTAAGAATGAATAGTCATTATCCGATAGATTTTAATCATGTAGGCTATGGTGATTTTAGAAGGCAACATCCAGACTGGCTTATAGGAAAACCAGGTGAAGAAATTGCAAAAGGAACTTTGGAATATGGAATTAGGACTGGGAAAGACTATTCTGTGCCCGAGGTTCGTTCTTATATGCTCGAGATAATCTGTGAAACGTTCGAACAATTTGACGTTGATGGTGTTGAACTTGATTTTTGCAGACATCCTGCATTTTTTAGATTAGGAGATGAAAAAGTTAATTCTAAATTGATCACTGATTTACTCTATCAGGTAAAAACCCGATTGAATAAAAGAGAAAATGAGTTAGGTCACCCATTAAATCTTGCTGTAAGAGTTCCTGCTACAGTAAAAGATTCTGTAAGAATAGGCTTGGATGTAGATGACTGGATTAGATCCGATTTAGTCAATATTGTTTCAGTGGGAATTGGATTTGTACCTTTTGATACACCGGTTAGAGATTTTGTAGATCAAGCAAAAGATCGAGAATGCGCCGTATATGGATGTCTGGAAGGATCAGCATACGGTGATCCTCTTGTATTAAGAGGAGCAGCTAATTGGTGGTTGAATAACGGAGCAACCGGAGTATACTTGTATAATTTTTTTACTATGTCAGCTCAATGGCATCATCAAACCTATAATGAATTGACTGATGATATTGGCTTACCAACATCTGATAAAAAATATGTCTTGGGTAAATCTAGCAAACCTGGTCCTGATGGCACCATAGGTTGGGCATTTTACCACGCCAGTCCAAAGACACAGCTTCCTATGACTATAAATGATGAAACCTCGGATTTAATGATTGAAATTGCTGATGATCTTGATGATTCCGATGTAAAAAACAAGGTGGATTCAGCGACTATCGGTATATGGTTTGAAAATTTAGAAACAGATACTGAAATCAAATTGAAAATTAATGGGGAATCGGCAGGCGAAATGTACTACAAAAATTCACAAGATGGATGGGGTAACGTCAGTGTGGAAAGTTTGTGGTGGGTAAAATATCCAGCTAGTTTAAATACAAATATTCAACAAGGGCACTTATTTTTGTCTGATGAGATCAAAAATGTTTTGTTCAATGGGGTCAATAGAATATCATTAACATTAGATAAGGTTAGCAAACATCTAGCTACGACAGTTATCGTAGGAGTTGAATTAAAGATTCTTTACAAAAAAAAATAGGATTAATACATCTTTTGCTGATTCTTTTGATTTCGCTTATGTATCACTTTCCCTTTCGAAGCTTCGGCAACGAGGTTGGGTTTCCCTTCAATACGTTTTATGGTTTCGATGTATCGTCGGTGCATTTCTATGCTTTGAGTCTGCATATACAGAGTTTCTGATTGGCGGGCATTTTTTTTGGATGAATATGCAGGAATATCAATGATAGAAGAAGTTATTTTATTATTGCCTCTCTCATAACCTACGATTTCCCCTTTACTAGCTATTAAATTAACTCCAACGTTTGCTTCTACGATAGGCACTCCATTTTCACGAGCTCGAGCCAACACTTCTTTATCTTGTGCTCGAGATTTTGACCCGAAAGAAGGTATAAGCAGGTATTGGGCCCCATCTAATACCAAAGTTCTTGCTATTATAGGATTCCACCTATCATTGCAAATCAAGAAACCAGCTTTTCCGAATGGAGTTTCAAAAGATCTGATATTTTTCCCGATAGAATTGAATTTCCAAGATTTGTGGGTGCCTTCAGCAAGTTGAGTTTTGTGATATTTGCCTCGAATCGCACCTTTATGGTCTATAAAGATTGCTGAGTTATAAACTTTTTGTCCTATTTTTTCTGCGAAACCGAAGCAGAGGCATGTTTTCAGTTCTTTAGCTAATTTTTTGAAATGTTCTATATATATACCGTCAATAGGTTCAGCAATTTCTAACATTTCCGTCTGTTTTTTTCTACCTTCAACCACGTCCATAACAACGTAGCCTTCTAGAGCTCCTTCTGTAGCAAGAATCAAATCAGGTCGCTGTTCAGCAGCTTTTCTAAACAGAGTATCCATTTGTTTGGCATTGTGAATTTTGTCCCATTTCCTTGGTTTAAAAGAAATAGCGATGGCTTTGATCGTTGTATACATATCTAATCCTCCAAAGATAAATTCACATAAAATATCCGCGATTATTATGGTAAATGTATATGTATTTTATGTTTAGTTATGGGTTTCAAATGTTACTGGGTTTTGGGCAGTATTGTTGACTTTAAGTTCAAAAATATCAAATCTTTGGTAACCTCCAACAACATCATGATATTGTTTGGGTATAACACATTCTGAAATGTCTATTTCACAGTAAAGTAGACCTTCTTCATTTTGAAGTATGTCGCTGATTGTTTCCCCGTTTGGGTTGGTGACCATTGAAATACCATTAGGTACTTCGTTTAAATAGGATGCTAATTCGATGTTGTTTGCGGATACTATATCGACCGTTTTTTTATCAAGAAATGCTGAGCAAACAAGGTTGAATAATTTGCCCTCAAAAGAATGGCCTTTAGCGCGTATTTGAATTGCGGACTTCAGATCGTAATTGGTGTCGGTAAGTGGATAATGTGTTGGCCAAACAGGGGGGTAAGTCGATATGTGTACTTGTTCGCCCTGTGCTAATAAGGAATATCTTGCTAATGGATTGGTATTCTCACCGCAGATTAGCATACCTAATTTACCAATATTTGTGTCGCGTACTTTTAATCCTGAACCATCTCCTGGAGCCCATACAAGTTTTTCATAAAAAGTTGGAGTTATTTTGCGATGATGGGATAATATTTTGCCGTCTTCCCCGATGATTATGTTGCTGTTCCAAATGCATCCAACACTATTCCTGCTTAATTCATTAAATCCCAGCGAAACCATTATTTTTCTTTTCTTCGCAACTTCGCTTATGGCCAATATTTCCGGACCATTCACATAAATAGAATTCTGGGCTAAAAGCTTAAAGAACTCATGGTTTTCTGTAGGAGGTCGAATAGCAGACCAGATCGGGAATGCAGGTATAAAAGTTTCAGCGAATGCTACTAATTGTGCACCATTTCTTGAAGCTTCATCAATTATCGAAGTCATTTTGTCTACAGTTTTATTTACATCTAAGTAAACAGGCGCTGAGTGGGCGATGCATATTTTTGATTTAGGGTAAGTTTTCATTTTGAATACCTTTTTGGATAGAGATTAAAATTTGGTGGTTTAAGTAGCAATAAATTAGTGGTGTGGCACTATCATTTGGATTAGTTGCAAAAATTTAGTATAGTTGGTTTAATTTCTAATCGTCGCGTTCTTTTTATTCGTACATTCTAATAAGGAGATTCAAAAATGAATATAATTGATATAGAAGAAATTGGCTGGAAAACTTCCGAATATGAAGATTCTTATTTAGATGGGGAAATTCACCAACATATGGTCAAAGTAGCTACTTATGTAAAGTTAGGGTCAGGCCATGTTCATTCACCTAAAAAAGTTGAAGATGATGGATTAGCTACCAGTGATACTCAATATATAGGAGCATATGAATATGCTCCTGGTGGATGGATATCAGACCATATCCATTCAAATGCAGAACAGTGGTACTACATCATACATGGACAAGCCACAATGAAAGTAGGCTCAGAAGAGAAATTATCGAATGTAGGTACTATCGTATTCATACCTAGGAATACCGTACATTCATATAGAGTTGTCGGTGATGAACCCCTTAGAATATTAAATGTAGCTACATTTTTCTCTGATGCTCCAAGTATCACTACTATGGCTAAGTGATTTGATGAGAGGTGTTGTTGAAAGTGTAAAAACTGAGGGAGGCATCGTTATAAAAAACGTAATTCCTCCAGATAGGGCCCGTGCGCTATCAAAATATGTTTTAAATAGTGAACTAAATGAACGTAAGGATACGCAGAATCTAAAAGAATCAGTTCGAGGAAAAGGTCATAGGATAAGTGCGAAAGGTGTTGGTTCCGTTTCTAAATTTGCTCCTATATTACCAGAATTGGCTCTTTATTTATCTGATGATCGAATAGTGCAAGCTTCTGAAAAGTTACTGGGAATTAATTTTCGAATATCAACTATTGGTGGTTTGGTTAATTTCCCTGGCAATGAACGTGGATATTGGCATTCAGACTGGCCGTTTAACCAGACGGTTGCATCGAATATTCCTGCGCCATACCCGAATATTGTTATGCACCTATCTTCACTAATTATGCTGACTGAATTTTCTTCATCTACAGGCGGCACACTTATAGTTCCTAAAAGCCATTTGATTCCTAATAATCCATCAGGGAAGATGGATGTTGATGCAAACTCCATTTATCCGGGTGAAGTAAATGTAACTGGAAACCCTGGGGATGTATTTTTTTATGACAGTAGACTATGGCATTCCGTTGCTGAAAATAGAGGCGATAGTCCGAGGGTGGCTATAAGTGTCAGGTATGCTCCATGGTGGTTGAATTTGAATGTACAACAGGATGGACATCCAGATAGACAAAGAGTCGTGCTTGATATAAATGGTAAAGATAGTATAACTCCAAGAATTTCCCGGGATACATATAATGAATTGCCTGAAAAAGCGAAAACTTTATTTATGCATTTAGTGGAAATGTAGAAAGTTATAATCCTTTATTCCTTACCTGAATTATTTTATAAAGGATACAAATGGCCTATCGTAAAAAAATAGCAGCGGTTGTTACTACATATTTCGAGAATTCCCACGCAGATTTAATTGTATCTAAATTTGTTAACGGCTTTCCTTATGGCTCTGATTTGATTAAACCTGAGGTAGATATCGTTTCACTTTATATGGATCAGGTACATTCAGATGATATTGGATTGGAATTAGCTAAAAAGAACGACATAGGTGTGTACCCGAGTATTAGAGGTTGTCTTACATTGAAGTCTCCTTCATCCGGGCATTGGCCTACATCTCCTGATTGGGAGGAAGGCGATTTAGCAGTAGACGGAGTGTTAATTATTGGTGAACATGGGGATTATTCTGGAAACGAGCGTCAAAGAAGAATGTATCCTCGTAAATTTTTGTTTGAGCAAGTGTGCGGTGTTATTTCTACTTCAGGTAAAACAATACCTGTTTTTAACGACAAACATTTATCTTATGATTGGAATGATGCATTATGGATGTATGAGAGAGCCAAGGCTTTAAATGTCCCATTCATGGCTGGATCCTCTTTACCATTAGTCAATAGAGATCCGGTTCTTGAGCATCCATTGGGTACAGAAATCGAAGAAGCCTTAGTATTAGGATACTTTAATTCATATCTATATGGATTGGATTCTTATGGATTTCATGGATTAGAAGCTATGCAATGCATGGTTGAACGACGGTGTGGTGGTGAAACAGGTATTGCAGCAGTACAGTGTATAGAAGGTTATGATATCTGGAAAAGTGCCTCAAAAGGATACTGGCCGAGGGAACTTGCTGATGAAGCAGAACGGATTGTGAAGGATAAAGATTCAGGAAAAATTGAAGACAATTGTAAAAATCCTGCCTTATTCATTTTGGAATATCTAGATGGATTTCGAGCGTATACTCTTATGTTGGATTCTCACGTTAGAGGATTTGCATACGCAGCAAAAGTAAATGGAAATTTGGAGAGTACTAGTTTCAATACTGGCCAACTCGATCATCCATTTAGCTATTTATGTCAAAATATCCAAAAGATGTTCATTACTGGTATTCCTCAGTACCCAGTGGAAAGGACGTTGTTAGTAACGGGAGCCCTTGAAGCACTGATGGAATCTAAATATAAAGGACATACTAGAATAGAAACTCCTCATCTGGGTATATCTTATAAACCCTATAATACACCTCCAGTATTACCATTTATGATTGATTAATTAGCCTACAACTTCTTTAAAAACCCTTAAATAGTTTAATCCTAATATTTTGCGTAGCTCCGTTTCGTTAAAACCTCTTTCGGCTAGCTTTATCGTAATGTTTGGCCAATCTCTGAAATCGTTGTATCCGATGATTTTATATTCGTCAGTCAATCTATGTTCCTCTAATCTAAATCCTGTATGGTTAAATTGACCGGGTATGACGGAGGATAGCCGGTCATTTGCCATTCCTTCTGGCCATTCAATCATAGAATCAGTTCCGGGACCTGGGCCAGCTTTGTCCGTACCGATTCCAACATGATCAATACCCATCACGTTTGTTAGATGAACAATATGGTCGGCGATGTCGTCGAGTGTCGCGGTGTACGTATCTTGAATAAATCCAGGTATGGTAACTACTCCCAAAAAACCACCTTGATCTGCAATAGCTTTAGCAAAAGTATCGCTTTTACCTCTGTCATGGTAACAGAGCGATGAACTACTTGCATGTGAGACTATCACCGGTGAATTTGATATTTTCATTGAATCCCATCCAACTTCTTCACTACAATGACTAACGTCAACAATGATATTTAGTTGATTAAGTCTTTCTACTACGGATTTGCCAAAGTTCGTTAGTCCTGTCTTATTCATATCTGTACAGCCACCTCCGACTAAATTAGCATTATTATAAGTGAGTTGGCACATTCTTAATCCTAGGTTGTGAAATAGGTCAATACGCTGTAGGTTATCTCCAAAGGGTGTGGTGTTTTGAAAATCTATTATCAGACCGATTTTGTTTTCAGACTGGACGGTTGCTATATCTTTCGAGTTAAGTATGAGTTTCATATTATTTGACATCGCATCTATCATAGATCTAGCCTGAGCAATATTTGTAACAGATTCTTCAAAAGAATTTTCTATAGGTCCGGGCCCAGCGTATGTACCACATGCTATATTAACACCTGATTTTTGCCAAAATTCAAGATATTGGGTTCGTGCTGATTCTGAAGTTTGGATTTCGCTTGCAGCTTGCGCTGATAATAATAGGAAGGCAACACCTTGACTGATTCCTTGTGTTTTATATAAATCTAATTGTTTTTTCATTTTATCTGTAAAAAGGAAACCGTTTGTTGCAGGTGGTTGTTGCGTATCTATAACCAAGGCCTCGTTGTGGATTTTTAATGCTTCAATTTTATCAATTACTGGTTTTCTGACAAATTTTCCTTTAATCATTTCAACTCCTATACGGCAGATATTTTTAGCTAATTATCTTTCAAAATATAACTTTCCAGATATTCTAATTTATTTTTTTGAAACAAAATTATTATCATAAACATAAAATCTTAATTTACGTTCAAGATCTTTAGAGACTCCAATCCTATGACTGGGTACAATTTTTATCGTTTCTTGATTTTCAATTATTGAAATCTTGTTATTTGCGTCCGTGATATCTGTATCG
>CAZYCG010000040.1:0-13968 GCA_964645865.1 uncultured Dehalococcoidia bacterium
GGATGTTCAGGTTTTCCTAAATGTAGAAATGCAAAGCCCTTACCTGAATCTTCGCCTAAATTACTTGGTGTTTCGTAATCTTGAGTTTGTTCAAATAAAATAATTAAATCCTAATTTTGATTTTGTAGGTAACGTTTCCGTTTTTGTTTTTTTAGGTCTTTTTTATATTTGAATTTGCGATGAATTCGGGACCGAATTGTATGCGCCAAATTAAACCTCAAACAATTGACCAAAAGATACTTAATTTATGAAAAGGGATGAGGTACATTTTTATTAAGCATTTCCTTTTATATGGACTTTGGGAATATGGCATGAATTTTAGTGAACTTAAATCTAAATATATTAAACAGTTAGAACAAAACGGAAAATTAGCAGAATTAACGATTCATAGCTACGCTAATGACATAAATACTTTTGGACGATATCTCGAATCAGAAAACAAAAATATTGAGGGAATGAATAAAGAAGATTTTAGGTCTTATTTTGTTTTTTTATTTGAACATGAATATGTACGTGCAAGTGTGATAAGAAAAATCAGTGTACTGAGAGGTTTTATCGGGTGGCTTATTTTAAACGGATTTCTGAAAGAAGATCCACTTCCAATTGCGAGAAATATAAAAAAAGAAAAGCGATTACCAAGATTTCTTTCATATGAAAATATAGATTTGCTTATGTCCGTTCCGGATACGTCAAATAAGTTGGGAATTAGAGATCGAAGTTTTTTAGAATTAATATATTCAGCTGGGTTAAGGGTAAGTGAAGTCAAAGATTTGCAAATTAATAACATTAATCTAACAACGAGAGAAATAAAAGTGAGAGGTAAAGGTTCAAAACAACGCATATGTTTGATTGGTCCAATGTCAGCAAATTGGTTGGAAATGTATCTTAATAAAGTCAGACCAAGTTTGGTAAGAGGAAATAGCACTTCGAATGTTTATTTGAATAGATTTGGCGGGACACTGAGTGTTGGGAGTATCCAAAGTAAAATCAAAACTTATGCCTCTAAAGTAGGATTGGATGGAGTACATCCTCATACATTAAGACATTCGTTCGCTACGCATTTATTAGATTCAGGTACGGATTTGAGAATAGTTCAGGATTTACTTGGTCATACTAGTCCAGAAACAACTCAAATATATACACATATTACAATGACATCGGCTCGGAAATCATATCTTTCAGCACATCCGTTAGCTCAAGAAGATGGTGTATAAAATTATGAGTTTTAAGAGGAGTTAAAAATGAAAATACTTATAATCAATGGTCCAAATTTGAATATGTTAGGTAAAAGAGATGGTAGTGTGTACGGTACGAAAAACTATGCTGATTTAGTTGATATGATTGAGAAAGAAGCTGAAAGATTATTGATAGATGTTTTATTTTTCCAATCTAATCATGAAGGTGAATTGATAGATTTCATTCAAAATAATTCGAATGATTCCGATGGGATAATAATAAACCCAGGAGCATTAACCCATTATAGTATAGCTTTAAGAGATGCTTTGAGCGATTCTAAATTGAAAATAGTTGAAGTGCATATATCAAACATCCATGCAAGGGAACAATTTAGACATATTTCAGTGATAGCACCTATATCAGAAGGACAAATTGCAGGATTAGGTTTTAATGGCTTTTTATATGCCTTAAAATATTTTAAAGCATTGAATAATAATGAAAATTAGTGCGGATACCAAATTTTAAAAGAATTTTTGAGAGGTTAGAAAATGACTATAGGGTATGGTGGTTTAAAAAAAGGGCTGCCAATTGAATTAGACGGAGAACCATATGTTGTTGTAGATTACGAAAGATCTAAAAAAGAGCAAAGGGCTCCTGTTGCAAGAATTAGATTCAAATCTTTACGTAATGGAAAGGTTTTGGACAAATCTTTTAATGGATTTGACGTTAAATTTACCCCGGCAGAAATAGAGAGAAGGGAGGCGCAATTTTTGTATGGTGATGGAGAGCAATTCTATTTTATGGATGAAGTGAATTATGAACAGTATATGTTATCAGCAACGCTAATCGAATTTGCCATGCCCTTTTTGATTGACCAACTTAAAGTTGATTTAATCTTTTATAAAGATGATGTTATATCAATCGAATTGCCGAACACGGTGGATTTAGTGGTAAGTGAAAGTGAACCTGGGTATAAGGGAGATACGGCCCAAGGTGCAACAAAGAATGCTATATTGGAAACAGGATTAAATGTCCAAGTACCGTTATTTATAGATATAGGTGACAAAATTAAAGTTGATACTAGAACAAAGGAATATCTGTCTAGAGTATAAAAGTATATTAGAAGTCTTTGCTTAATATTTTGCCGGTGATGTCTATAGTGTGTACCGGGATTCCTATTTCGCAAATCTTGTCTAATAATAATTTTCTGTCACCGACTACAGTTATGGCTAAATCATCCAATTTGATTTTTGATGAAGATACTTCACGAATTCGATCAAGACTTATAGCATCGATGTTTTTTAAGTAGTGTTTGTGGTAGTCAAGAGGTAAATCGTATAATGCGATTTTTGCCAAATTGTCAATATATTGGTCTTGAGTTTCAAAATTTGATGCGTACCCTTTTAGTATTCCTTGTTTTGCTATATTTAATTCTGTTTGTGTAATAGGATTTTCCTGAGATAGGCCTTTATATTCTTTTAAGGTTTCAATGATAGATTCTTTAGTAACTTTAGTTTCAACTGATCCGCCTGCTAATAATAGAGATGCAAATTGAGACCATTCAATAGTCGAATAGTAGCCATAACTATATCCTTTATCTTGTCTAAGGTTTTTAAACAGTCTGGAAGTAGGTTGTCCTCCAAAAATATAATTTATTAATGTCATTGCAAAATAATCTGGATCTGTCCTTTTTATTGTTAACATACCAGCTCTAATTACAGATTGGGGTGAGTTGGGTTTATCGAGTATATAAATAGATGGCCCAGGTCTGACAATTGGACTTTTTCCTAGGGGTTTAACTATATTAGGTGATTTCTGTTTTATATTTAACCAATCAGATAAAGAATCTTTTATTTCCGATGTAATTTCTGATTTTGGTTTCCCAGTAACGACTAAAATAGTTGCTTTTTCAGGCAAAAACATTTTGTTGTATTGGGCTACGATAGACTTTTGGTCTATTTTTTGTAACGAAGTTTCTGTTCCCCTAATAGGATGACTTAATGGGTAATTCTCGTTGTATATAATCGCTCTTGACGCTAACCGACTGATTGCTACCGGGTCATCTGATATACGTTTTATGTCAGTCAGTTCCTGTTTCTTTAATCTGGTTAATTCTATTTCTGGAAAATTTGCGGTGGTTAATATATCTGATAATAGATTTTGTGTTTTTAAAGAATTTTCGTTTAAAGATTGTGTGTATGCTACTGTATGCTCATAATAAGTGCTGGTATTTAGTATAGATGCCATAAATTCTAATTGTTCGTGTATTTCTTCTGATGTACGATTGGTCGTGCCTTCTGTAATCAATTTTGAAGTTATGTGGTTCAATCCAGGAACGGTTTTAGGATCCTTATTAGAACCTCCTTTGAAGATAATAGCTGTTGAAGTTAATGGAATTCCTGATTTATTAAGAAATAGCATGTCGATATTATCTGAGATGTGTATTCTTTCCGGTATTGATGGAGTGAATTGTGAAAAATTGCTTGACCTAGGCATTTTAGTTCGATCAATAGAAATATCCTTAGTAGCTAAATTAGGTTTTGGTAGTACTTTCATTACTACTCTATTATTCCCAATAGTGGATTTAGTTGCTTTTTGAATGTCTTGTGGTGTAACAGAGGTATATCTTTGAAGGTCAGTATTTATAGTGTTAGGATCATTTGTAAATATGTTGTAATGATTAAGTTGGTCAGCACGCCCGCCAAAGCCACCAATATGTTCTAGTTGGGAGATATGATCAGATTTTATTTTGTTTTTTGCACGTTCAATTTCTTGTTCATTTGGTGTGGAGGTGATTACTTTTTCTATTTCAGCTTCTATTATGGACTTTAAGTCTTCTAGGTCATCATCAGGATTGTTTGCTATGATTTCAATGCAAAATTCTCCCGCCAACTCTTGGCCATAATTATATATTCTTACCGATCTAGCTATTTGCTTTTCTCTGACCAATAATTTATGTAATCTAGAACTTTTTCCTTCTCCTAATATTGAAGCTAATATGTCTAGAGGTGCTTCGTATCTGTGGAACATTGGATGACTTGGCCATACTAGATACAGTTTAGGTAATTGAACAGAATCAAATAATTCTAGGTTTACTTCGGTCTGAATACCGGATCCAGCTTTGTGAAGTCTCTTAATTGGTTGTCCTGGTTTCAGGCTGCCAAAATAGTTATTAATTAAATCGAGCGCCTGATTCTTATCATATTTTCCTGCTATTGCGATACTTGCGTTAGAAGGTGAATAGAATTTTCTATAAAAAGACTTAACATCTTCTAAAGAAGCTGCATTGAGATCTGTCTGGGATCCAATAACTGGCCATGAGTATGGGTGAGGACTGGGAAAAACCAACGGCTGCAATTCTAGCTGTGCTTGTCCATAGGGTCTGTTTTCATAGCTTTGTCTGCGCTCATTTTTTACAATCTCACGTTCTGTATCGAATCTTTTTTGGTCTATAGCTTCAAGTAAAAATCCCATTCTGTCAGATTCTAACCATAAAGCTAATTCTAAACTGTTTGAAGGGATATTTTCCCAGTAATTAGTTCTATCTGAGGTTGTAGAGCCATTTATAGATGCACCGACTTTTTGTAATGGATCGAAATAGTCATGTCTGTGATTTTTTGAACCTTCAAACATCATATGTTCAAAAAGGTGTGCAAACCCAGTTTTACCGAGTTCCTCATTTTTAGATCCGACATGATACCACACATTTACTGCAGTTAATGGAAGATTATTATCTTCGTGAAGGATTACATTTAGTCCATTTTCTAAAACAAACTTTTCGTATTCAACCCTGTACATTTAAGTCTCCATGGAAATTGGTTTAAAGCTATAGTCAAGATTACAGTATTTACGATTACGTGTCTTTGTCTCTACGTGATATGATATAAGAGATCAATACAAAATCATTCTAAATTATTAGGAGACAATGATTTGCTGAAGTTTTCACGCAATAGTTTTGCTTATGTTTTAATTTTTGTAGCTCTTGTTGCAATCTTTTTCACTTTTTATTCTGGCAATGTAAATTCAACTGAGATTCCGGTAACACAGGTTATTTCAGAAGCACAAAAAGGCACCATAGATAAAATCGAAATCAATACCAATGGAAGATTGAAAATAATAAACAATAGAGGTGAAATTTTCACATCCAGAACACAAGAATCTGGAGATTTTATGTTGTTATTAGATGCGTCAGGTGTTGGATTAGGTACTGGTGGTATAGATGTTGAATATAAGGGTTCAAGTGGATTCTCGAACTTATTTGCAATATTACTTAATTTTCTCCCCATAATATTTTTTGGGGCAGTTTTGCTGTTTATGATGAGACAAGCCCAAGGAAATGCTGGACAAACCTTGAATTTTGGCCGAAGCAAAGCGAGGATGTTGATGAGTGCTGAATCAACAGTCAGTTTTGCTGATGTAGCTGGTGTGGAAGAAGCAAAAGTTGAATTGGAAGAAGTAGTTGATTTTCTTAAGCATGCTGAAAGATTTTTAAATTTAGGAGCTAAGATTCCTAAGGGAGTATTGTTGGTAGGTCCTCCTGGAACAGGAAAAACATTATTAGCAAGAGCCGTTGCAGGTGAAGCAAAGGTACCGTTTTATTCTATAAGTGGTAGCGAATTTGTTGAAATGTTTGTTGGTGTAGGAGCCTCAAGAGTTAGAGATTTATTTGAACAGGCGAAAAGAAATTCTCCTTGTATCGTTTTTGTAGATGAAATTGATGCAGTTGGCAGGCACAGAGGTGCAGGATTAGGTGGAGGTCATGATGAGCGAGAACAAACTCTTAATCAGATATTGGTTGAGATGGATGGGTTTGATACTAATGTGAATGTGATAGTAATGGCTGCTACTAATAGGCCTGATATACTTGACCCTGCCTTGTTGCGTCCAGGTAGATTCGACCGTAGAGTAGTGTTGGATAATCCAGATATCAAAGGTAGGTCTCAGATTTTGAAAGTACACGCTAAAGGAAAGCCTATATCTGAAACGGTTAATTTGGATAATATTGCTAAAGATACACATGGGTTTAGCGGAGCTGATTTGGCTAATCTTATCAATGAATCTGCGATATTGGCAGCTAGACGAAACAGCACGCAAATTGACCAGGATGATCTTGTGGAGTCTATTGATAGAGTAACAATGGGTCCAGAAAGAAAATCACGGGTTATTAGTGATAAAGAAAAAGAACTTACTGCCTACCACGAGGCTGGTCACGCTTTGGTTGGGCATCTTTTACCGCATTCTGATCCGATTACAAAAATTACTATTGTAGCTAGAGGTTCCGCAGGTGGTTATACAAAATCTGTTCCTGATGAAGAAAGACATCTTTGGACTAAAAATCAATTTGAAGATCGAATTGCAATGTCATTGGGTGGACGAGTTGCTGAAGAAACCATTTTTGGTGAGATTACAACAGGTGCTAGTAATGACTTAGAGCAAGCTACTGATTTGGCTCGAGTTATGGTGACTAAGTATGGTATGAGTGAAAAACTAGGTCTTCGTACTTTTGGAAAAAGAGAAGAACTCGTTTTCCTTGGCAAAGAGATATCTGAACAAAGAGATTATAGTGATAAAATTGCTGAGGAAATTGATGATGAAGTTCAGAATTTAATCAAAATAGCTCATAATAAAGCAAAAAAGACCATTGAATCCAACAGCGGGAAACTACGTGCAGTTGCTGAATATTTGATTAAGAATGAAACTATCAATGGTGATAATTTTAATCAATTAATCGCAGAAAACTAGAAGTTTTTTAGTGTAAGATCTATTGCATCGATTGTTTCATCTATTTCTTTAGGATTTACATATCCTAAATGACCTATCCTGAATATTTTTCCCTGCTGTGGGCCATAACCTCCAGCAAGAACTACGCCATGGTTTTTTTGTATTTGGTTTCTAAGCATGTCCGCGTCTAATCCTTCAGGAGATTTGACTGCAGTAACTGTATTCGAAGCAACTGATATATCTGGAAATAGACTAAGTCCTATTTGTTTAATACCACTTCTTACTTGATCAGCTATAGATGAATGTCTGGTATACACATTTTCCATACCTTCATCTATTATTTGTTCTAGGGCTTTGTCTAGTGCAAATATAATTGACAATGCTGGTGTCCAAGGTGGTTGGCCTTTATCATAATATGATTTATATTGAATTAAATCGAAATAGAAACGAGGCATATTGGAAATTGAATTGAATTTCCAAGCAAGAGGGCTAAAACTTATAAAAGCTAGTCCTGGGGGTAACATCCATCCTTTTTGAGATGCACTTACCACTACATCACATCCCAATTCATCGGTTTGAAGTGGTATGGAGCAAACGCTACTGATTCCATCAACTAGTAATAATCGATTTGGATCCTTTTTAACGAGTTTAGCTACCTCTTTTAAATTATTGGTTACGCCTGTGTTTGTTTCATTATGTGTTACTAGAACAGCTTTTAAATTTTTATGCTTATTTAATGCCTGTTCTAAAACTTCAGGATTTATAGATGTGCCCGGTTCAAAATTAAGCATATCAACATCTGCTCCAAACCTTTTCGCTATTTCACCGAAACGGTTTCCAAATGATCCTATTGATGCACAAATTACTTTGTCGCCAACAGATAATGTGTTAGCGATTGCCGCCTCCATTGCACCAGTTCCTGATGAGGACAATATAAACATATCGTTTTTCGTTGCGAAAACAAATTGCAACCTTTCAGTTACTCTATAGAGTAGTTCTTTAAACTCTGGACCTCTATGATTAATCATTTGGTTAGATAATATTTGCAATATATCATCTGGTACTGGAATTGGGCCTGGTATTCGTAAATTCAATTTAATCACTCCTAATTAATGGTGAATTTAATTTATTATCAATCGCACATACTTGTTTCTGCCGATTTTCAGCAAATTAGTTGCATCCAAATTTAACTCACTAATATTCAAATTTTCTTTAACTATTACGTTATTTATACTCACTGCATTTTGAGAAATTAATCTTCTAGCGTCGCTGTTACTTTTCGCTAAATTAGCATTAGTGAGGAAATTACTAAGTTTTAGATTTCCAGTGGCATTCAAGTTTCCTATGGAAATTTCATTTAAATCAGTAGGAATTTCCTTGTTTTGTACTACACTTTCAAATTCATTTTGAGCCGAACTAGCAGAATGTTTATCGTACATTTGAGCGACTATGTGCTTTGCCAGCATTTTTTTTGCGTCCATAGGGTTAATCGATTGAGTTTTTATAGATTCATTCAATTCTGTTAATTCTTTTTCGTTAATATCAGTTAAACATTCAAAATACGGTATTATTTGGCTGTCTGGAAGTGACATGGTTTTGGCATACATAGTATTTGCTGAGTCAGTTACTCCAATATAATTTCCTAAACTTTTACTCATTTTATGCTTTCCATCTGTACCAACTAGAATAGGTACTAGAATACATTGTTGAGGTTTTTGGCCCATTATTTCTTGTAAATCTCTTCCAACTAATAGGTTGAATTTTTGATCGGTACCACCAACTTCAACATCTGATTTAACAGCTACTGAATCGTAAGCTTGTAACAATGGATACATGAATTCAGTAATGGCAATTGGATGATTTGCTTTGTATCGTTTAGAAAAATCATCTCTGGCTAGAAATTGTGCTACTGTAAAATTGCTTGTTAGTTTAATTACATCTTTAAGTGAAAAATCACTAAACCATTCACTTTGCTTTCTAATTTCTGTTTTATCTTTATCTACAATTTTAAATAATTGAGACAAATATGTTTCTGCATTCTTATCTACTTGTTCTTGACTAAGCATGGGTCTAGTTACTGATTGGCCAGTCGGGTCGCCGATTTGTGCTGTCCAGTCACCGACTATAACCACTACGGTATGACCTTCTTCTTGCAATTGACGTAGTTTTCTTAATCCTACACAGTGACCTAAATGAAGATCTGGAGCACTAGGGTCAAATCCCATTTTTATTCGAAGCGGTTGTCTTTTTTTTAAAAGTGTAACTAAATCAGATTTAACGATTACTTCTGATATTCCTCTATTCATAATAGTATCTAATTTAGACAAGTGAGTATGCACCTAAGTTCTGAATATCAATCATTATACTTCAGTTTGAAAGTATTATTTGGGTTTCTTCTACGTCTTTTAACATTTGTTTTTTCAATTCTAGTGTAGATTCAAAATATTTTTGATCACGAATACGTTTTTCAAATTGTATACTTATTTTTTTGCCGTATATATTTTCGGCAAAATCTATTATATAAGATTCTATTGTTCGTTGATTATCACCAAAAGTTGGTTGGTTGCCTATACTTGTAGCGGACAAGTATAATTTGTCATCGACTGAAGTTCTGGTAGCGTAAATTCCATCTGCCGGTATCACAATATCTGGATTTATAATTTGTAAGTTGGCTGTTGGATATCCTAATTGTCTTCCTCTTTTCATGCCTTCTACTACCTTGCCGCTCAAGGAAAATGTTCTTCCTAATTGGGAATTAACGTGCTTGAAATCGCCTGATTTGATCTGCTTACGTATTGATGTACTACTAATAGGAATGTTTGATGTATCTGTAACTGAATTTATTGCTTTAACTTGAAACCCCATTTTAGCAGCTAGTTTTGGTAGAGTGATATGCGATCCGCTTCTATTTCGGCCCATTGCAAAATCAGGTCCAATGACGATTTTTTGCATTTTGATTGTTTTTTGCAATAATCCGATAAATTGTTCAGCTGATAAATTTGCTACTTGTTTATCGAAACTAATAGGAATAACTTGTTCAATGGATAAATGTTTCAATAATTGAATTCTTTCTTCTAACGAACAAATAAATTCAGTTGTGAAATTATCTTTTAATACGGATGCCGGGTGGTTAAGGAAGGTTATTACTGTAGGACAGGATTTATCGGCATTAGCTTCTTGAACTACTTGTGAAATTAGATTTTGGTGGCCTAAGTGAAGCCCGTCAAAAACCCCAATCGTTACAGTAGAGTTTTTTAAACCTTTATATTTTTTTAATTCTTCTGTTAAATTCATAATCCAGACTATTGGATATGTAGGCAAAGCAATTGGAAATAAATTATTGCTTGGAAATTATATCTTATTTTTAATTTGAGCATCTTTTATAAAAAACGAAATGCCTATCACTATTAAAGCACAAACTCCAAATATAGAGTTAGTTAACGTTATGCTATAGATATCACTAAGAACCCCGATCAAAAAAGGGAAAGTTGCTGAACCAATTTCTCCTAAGGTATATAAATATGCATAAGAAGATGACCTAGAATCAATTGGTACTGTTTTGCCAACCTGTCCATACAGGATAGAAGAAGTGCCATTTAGGCCAAGCCCTAATACTAACATTAATGGAATTAATGGCAATTTTTCGGCAAACATAAACATAAAGAATATTAAAGCTGTTGTTCCTTTTGTAAATAACACAATTGATATAAAGCTGTAACGTTCATTCAACCACCCACACAAAATTTTTCCTATTGCCCCACCTATAAGTAGTGCTGTTAACAAAAATAAAACATTTTCCGTATCTAAATCTATAGATTTTAGTACGAAAGGTATAAATGTGATAGCAGCGGTTCTTATCCCTGAATCTATAAATAGTGCACAACAAAGAACCATAAATGCCAATGATGGTTTATAGATATCAGGTATTTTGTTTGAAGTGGTTTTAGACGTAAAATATTTAAAATTTTTTAATACACTTAGTAAATAAATAGAAATAAATATCAGAGTTGATATGCCTGTAAATTTAAGGCCTTTGCGCCATCCTAAAGAAGCTAGGATGAAAGTTCCACATAAAGGGGCTAAAATTTTTCCTATATCGCCGGCAAAATTAACAGTTCCTATTGCTGTAGATTGATTTTTATTTTCATATGAACGCGAAACGAGGTTTGTTGCGAGTGGGTGTTGAGCTCCTCCTCCCAAACCACCTATCAGACTGATAAATACTACCGAAGGATAGGTTTGCACATAAGATAAGATTATTAAGCCAATAGTAACCCATAGATTTCCAATGATTATCAGCCAAGCTTCGTTAAATATATTAGTTATCAAGCCGAACGGTATTTGGGCTATACCAGCAGCCCCTGTATGTACCATTCTGATTATACCAATTTGTGTGTAGTTGATAGACAGACTAGGGTCTTCTTCAATTAGTATGAGTATTGGCACCATAAGGGCGAATACGAAATCACTTACAACATGATTTAGAGACCCAAATATCAACGCCTGCTTGGATTTTTTGTTTAACGGAAGCATGAAATCTATTAGCTGATTTGAATTAGATTAATACATTATTTTCAATAAGAACATAACAATATACTTGTTGACGAATTTCAACTTAATTTTTCACAAGCATCAAGTAATAGTTCTTCGGTTTGTTCCCATCCTAGACAAGAATCAGTAATAGAAACTCCATATTCCAAATCTTTTGGTGCATTTTCATTAAGTGTTTGATTACCCGAATTTAGATGGCTTTCAATCATCACTCCGGCAATATTCGAATTGCCCGATAATCTTTGGTTTAATACGTCTTGAAATATAACAGGTTGAAGCTCAAAATTTTTGTTTGAATTTGCGTGGGAACAATCTATTATTAATTTATTGGATACTTGTGATTTGTTGAGTATATTTATTGCATTAGCAACTGATGATTCGTCATAATTAGGACCGCTTGATCCTCCTCTTAGCACCAAATGAGAGTTTGCGTTTCCGTTAGTCATAACTATAGATGCATTTCCATGTTGATCTACTCCAAGAAATCCATGTTTTGAATTAGTTGAGACAATAGCATCAGCTGCAAGTTGTATACTGCCACCAGTACCGTTTTTAATTCCTACAGGCATACTTAATCCACTAGCCATTTGCCTGTGTGTTTGACTTTCGGCAGTTCGCGCACCAATTGCAGCCCAAGACACGTAATCTGCAATGTATTGCGGAGTTATAGGGTCAACAAACTCAGTTGCAGATAGTAAGCCAGTGTTTGTTACATCACTCAAAAAGCTTCGTGCTCTTTTAAGACCTTCTTCAATGTCAAGACTACCGTTCAAATGTGGGTCGTATATCATTCCTTTCCAACCTATAGTTGTTCTGGGTTTTTCGAAATAGACTCGCATTAAGACCAATATTTTTGACGCAATTTTTTCCGAACATTTTTTTAGTTTTTTTGCATACTCGATTCCAGCGTTTACATCATGAATCGAACATGGTCCTACAATTGCTAATAATCTATCATCTTTTCCCGATAAAATGTCTATGATAGATTGTCTTCCTTCAAATATAAAAGAACGCTGGGTTTCCGATAGAGGTATACTCGATTCATAGTCAGCCGGTGTAGGCAATTTTTGTATTTTCGTTATGTTTATATCACGTATTTCTTTATTCATTATTAATCTTTAAATATTACTATTAAATTGGACTTAAATTTCTTAAGCATACAACTTGTATACTATAGTCTTATTGAAATATCAAAGATAAATCAGGTTATTAATTCGGATGTTTAAAGACCTATCATCTTTTTTTTCTAAGATTTACTGCTTGATTCAAATAGACATTTTCTATTTGGTTTGCTGGTAGATCGGTGTTAACTAACAATAAGACCCTGATACAAAGTTTAAGTGAATTAGGCACTTTCATTTGTGTGTTGTCGAGCAAAGCTATATATTCCCACCCCATCATTCTCGCCGCGTATGCTGGAAATTCAGAATCAATGTCCTCTGTAGTGGTAAATATTGCAGCTGCAATATCGTCTACGTCTAATTTGTTTTTATCTACTATATTTAACAACATCTCTTGAGTAGCTTTAATCACCTCAGTTTTGATGTTTTTATGTACTGTTGTGGCTCCTCTAATTCCTCTTACTTTTGACATTACCCAGCTCCCGTTCGGTTATGTGGCACATTGACTAGAGTTTTAACAAAATCATATGCTTCAGATATCGCTTTTTCTCCCTTATTGCCTCCAATTTTGTCTAGCAAAGCACTACCTATTATTGCTCCGTCGGCAAACCCTCCTATGGTTTTCACGTGTTCTCTATTTGATACTCCGAATCCCACCATAATTGGGATATTAGTATAGGTTCGTATTTGATTTACAAGTATTTTAATTTCTGGTCCTATATTTTTCCTGGCACCTGTAACCCCAGTTATACTTACACAATAAATAAAACCACTAGCAATCTCGCAGGTTTTTTTAATACGTTCAGGAGTACTTGTGGGCGCTAACATTTGTATTAGATGAATATTACTATCGTTACATAAATCACGAAGATGGTCTGATTCTTCCACTGGTAAATCGGCAACTATAAATCCATCTACACCTGCAATTTTCGCTTGTTGAGTAAATGATTTTAGTCCATATTTTAATATAGGGTTATAGTACCCCATGATAACTATAGGTGTCGTATAACCCATTTTTCTTATTGAAGAGATAGATTCAAAGCAATTATTTATATTAGTACCGTTTTCGAGCACTTTAAAAGTTGTCTGCTGTATTGTTCTTCCTTCTGCTATAGGATCACTGAATGGAATACCAAATTCGAGTATATCAACACCCATTTCGCAAAACTTCAAACTGATATCCATGAATGTGTCGTGGTCTGGATAGTCAGTTGTCATGAAAGTAGCGATTGATATTTTATCTGCAGAATATGTATTTTTTAATTGATTGTCGATTTTGTTGTTGGGTGCCAAAAAATTACTCCATTATTAAATTAATTGTCAGTTCCAATGGTACAAGTCACAAATAATATTTTGTCATTACCATAAATATATCCGATAATTATTAGGATTAAAATAA
>CAZYCG010000041.1:0-13763 GCA_964645865.1 uncultured Dehalococcoidia bacterium
AGTAGCAACGTGCCATCCAGAATGCATTATGCACTCATAATACGTAAGCGGTATTTTAACTAATGGATCTTTATTATAAGAAACCGCATATTCGCTAGCCATTTTTTCATTCGGAAACAACATCTTTTGATCACACGGCTTACCCATTTAACAAAAACCTCTTACAAAATGAAATAATGCTTTCAGATAACTATACAAAATACAGAAGGCATATATAACATCAAATTAGGTTATTAAATCAAATATATTGGCAGGCCTAATGAACAAATTAAAAGTCGCTATTATTGGTTGTGGCAGGTTAGGACAGCAATATGCAACTGCCTATTCAACTTATCCAGACACAGAAATAGTAGCTATAGCCGAATACAATACTGAAAGACGAAAAGCAGTAGGACATCGCTTTGGTGTTAATAACTTATATTCAGACGCTGAATCGATGCTTAAAACCATAGTTCCTGATATAGCAGCGGTAGTCACTCCAACCAAATGGATGAAAGAATCTGTCATAGCGTGTGCCAACGCAGGAGTCAAAGGAGTTTCAACAGACAAACCGTTATCAGCTAGTCTTTCTGATGCAGATGAAATGGTTGAAGCATGCCGATCAAACGGAACAATATTCGCTGGAGGCAATCTAGCTGTAGCCCATAATCACGTGCAGGAGACTGCTAAATGGATTCGGCAAGGCAAATTCGGGGATATAAAGGGTGGTATCCTCAATTGTATGGCTGATGATTTAACAGGAGGAGGAGTCCAATGGATTTCCGCATTAAGATTATTCATGAACAGCGAAGTATCAAAAGTTATAGCTTGGGGCAAACCAGAATCCGATGTATATAATAATAATTCCATTATGCATTCTAATGGCATATTTGAGATGGAAAACGGAATTACAGTTCCATTTTTTCAGGAAAATGTCATCGATATCTACAAAGAAAAAATCCGTATAGACAAAAACGTAGTACATAAAGCAAAAATGGGGTTAGACATATGGACTGAAGATTCGCTTATAAGGTGGTTTTGGGAAGATGTTGATATATATAAAGGGTTTGACAATCAAGGTAAACGAAAAATCCATGTTCCTGAGTTCAGTGATTGGAATTGGCAAGAGTTCAATTATTTAACAGGGTCTACTCGTTCTTTAATTGATTCGATTCGGACCGGGTCAAAACTTTCGATATCTGGCCACGATTTAAGACAAGCTATTGAAGTTGCAATTGCAATCAAACTGTCAGCTCAATTAGGTAACGTACCTGTCAAAATGCCATTGGAAGATAGGTCAAATAGTCTAATGCCAGTTAAAGGTAGATGGTTAGGCGGTGATTTATCAGGTAATCCTCAGTCAGTTACTGATGCTGAAACTAGTTGGAACGGTTATTACTAATAACAACATGACAAGTAATCCGATCAGTTCTTTATATTTCCCTAAGTTTCGTCTATTGATGTATGTCCACGTACTTCTTTCAACAGGATTTTGGTTACAACAAATAGTGATTGGATGGTATATATATGATCAAACAAATTCACCTCTTTTCACTACTCTTGCATTGAGTGTTGATACAATACCTATATTATTTGGGGGTTTCATAGGCGGAGCTTTAGTGGACCGATTCAACCCCAAAAAATGTATTATATTTGTAACAATAGGGCAGTGTGTCTTTGTATCTATTTTAGCGGTTATTTTGTTTATTGACGCACTGCCATTATGGTCCATTTACCCAGTAATTTTCTGTATAGGATTCACATGGGTTATATATGACCCAGCTAAAATTAGTTTGGGCATGAAACTCGTTGACAAAGATAATGTTTCAAACATCTTTGGAATGTGGATTGCTGGATTCAATCTACCAAGAATACTGGCTTCAATTGGAGCAGGATATTTAATCGTTTTAATCGGACCCCAATATGTATTACTTGTAGAAATCTCCTTTATTTCAATAGCTTTCTTATGTATTTCGTTGTTGAAATATGATTATTCTATTTCAGAAAATCATAAACCAACATTCAATGAAATTTATGTGGATATTAAAGATTTATTTAATGTGATGAAAAAAGACGAAATTGTTACAGGATTTTTCCTTCTCTCGTTCACATCTATTTTCCTTTTGGTTCCATCAACAACTGGGTTACTTCCTGTTTATGCCTCAGATATATTGAA
This sequence comes from uncultured Dehalococcoidia bacterium, assembly GCA_964645865.1. Lineage (GTDB taxonomy): Bacteria > Chloroflexota > Dehalococcoidia > Lucifugimonadales > OSU-TB39 > OSU-TB39. The sequence continues at coordinate 2,156 of CAZYCG010000041.1, forward strand.
ACTTGACGCCCGTGGGTTGGGAATTCTTCAATCATTTTGTGGCATTGGGCAAATATCCGGTATTGTTTTCATGGGCATGATTAAACAAAAATATATTGGTTATTTGGCAATATGGGCGTTATTGATATCAGCATGTTTTGCAATATTTTTCTCTATTTCAACAATATATTATTTATCGTTCCTATTTATTTTTGTTGTAAATATTTGTATTGCAATATTCCATAATTCAACTAGTTACGCTATGTTTTCGACGATTGAAGAACGTTTCAGAGGAAGACTTGCTGGATTACAGGTATCGAGCTTTGGTTTATTTATATTTGGTTCCACATTTGCAGGCGTACTAGCCAACGTATATGGTCCTACAGTATCAACTATCACTAGTATGTCTATAATGATTGTGATTTCTTCCCTTATCACATTGAAATATAGAAGGATATATTCAATTTCAATATAAAAATTAATATAGTACCTATAACTTATTGGATATATCCAACTTGACAGTATTTTATTCAAGTACTACGCTAATTCTATAAAAACTTGGGAGAATGCAGTGAAACTCGACAACGCACAGTTAAACCATTTCAACAATGAAGGTTATCTTGTAGTTGAAGATGTTATAGATCCTATCAATGTATTGGACCCGTTGGTTAAAGAATACGAATCAGTTTTAAACAACTTTGCTAACGATCTATTTGGCAAAGGTGAAATCAAAGAGTTATATCAAGATTTTGACTTCAGTGACAGGTTAACTAAAATTTACCATGATAGTGGAAAAGTACACAACCAATACTTCGATTTTTCACTGCCACAATCAGGAATAAAATACGATACACCTATGTGGCATGGTCCAGCTGTTTTTAACGTTCTTACGTGCCCAGAACTGCTCGATGTAGTTGAATCTGTCATTGGAAGTGAAATTTATTCTAATCCAGTGCAACACGTCAGGTTCAAACCCCCTGAACAATATGCTCCTTTAAACGAAGATGGATCAGTGCAGTTCGGAGCTACAAAATGGCACCAAGATAACGGTGTTGTAAATGAAGATGCTGATGAAACTGATATGTTAACAGTATGGGTCCCAGTATGGGATGCTTCTGAATTAGATGGTTGCTTGCATCTTGTTCCTAAGAGCCACAAAGAAGGATTAAACGTTCACTGTCCAATTGAAGGAACAGTAGCAATGCCAGATGATGTCTTTAGGGTTGAAGATTCCATTTCAGTTCCTATGAAAAGAGGAAGTATACTTTTAATGCATAGATTAACATGTCACGGTTCTCTGCCCAATTTAAGCGAACGAATAAGATGGAGCTTAGACTTAAGGTACAATCCCATAGGACAATCTTCTGGCCGTGTATCATTTCCTGGCTTTAATGCTAAAAGTTCCCTTAAACCGGATTCAGTATTGAAAAACCCTGCAGTGTGGGATTCAATGTGGAAAGAAGCTCGAATGGCGCTAGCTGCTAAAGAAGACCCAAACTACAATAGATGGTCGAGCGATCATCCTGCATGTGCCTAACAAAGTTCAGATAAAACCCTAAATTCTTCGTTTTTCATAATAGAGTATCCTTCATCAATACCCATACCTGGCCGTACTAATATTTGTTCAGCTCCAGCTGCAATTGCGACATGGACAGCATTTTTAGCATTCAGGTCTGTCTCATTACAACTACCTCCAAGATAAGCTTTCACACCATTTTCATTACACTCCTTGACTGCTTTTACCGACTCGGTAATAGATCCCAAATCTGGCATTTTGACCTGAATCATATCCACACAATTACTTTCAATGAAATCTGATATATCATCGAGATTGTTACACCACTCATCAGCAACAATCAATGTTTCGCTATTTTTACCCTTCAAATTTCGTTTTAATTCCCCTAATATTTCAATTTGACTTTCTTTATTTCCCATTTCTATTGGTGATTCTAGTTGTAGCATAAATGGATGAACAGTATTTTCTAATTTTAGGATATAGTCCGCTATCTTTTTTATATCATTATTAAAAGCACGTCCAATTGTACCGTAACAATCAAAATGAAATATTGGGTTATAATTTTTTTCTACTTTATGTTCAGATATTCTGCGTTTTATCCATTTTGCATAATCTATTAGTTTCTCACCCATATATCCAAAATCATCTTCCACTGAATGTAATAAAGCGTGAGGTAATGCATCTACTCTATGGTAAATAGCTTTATCAACACTGTTATACCAATCACTTCCTCCTTGAATCATATACTTAACCTTATTGGTTGTTTCAGGGAGATGAAACTTTTCACGTAAAAATTTTGCTTTCGTTTTATTAGATGCTCCTGATCCAGCCTCGAGTAAAGCAGAAGATACCGCGTATCTTATTGCTGTATGACTACCTGATAAGTTATCCGGATTTTCAATTTCAGCACAAACATCCAAAAATTCTTCAGTATCTCGATTGATTAACAACGGATTTATCACAGTATTACAATAATCGACGTATTCTTCATATTTGAAAAGATGGTCTCTACCAGCAGTGCCTGCGTACGTAACACTAGTACCATCTCCATAAAATAGTCGTTGATTATCAAGCTTTATTGAAACTCCTAACCCGGTACCAACTTCTCTTACGTTATTGAATCCCTCAGTCACGGGTTTTCCTTTGATTAAATAATAATCAAATTTAGTATTTGGATTTTCTACAGCTTGTTTGTCATCACAATACCATCCAGCTACTATAGGGAAATATTTTACATCTATAATTTTCATCTTTGTCTCTCAATGATTGGAATTTATTTCACAGTGCACTTGATTTAACGAAAACATTACCAAAATATTTAATCAGATTGTTGCTACTATTGCATACCTTATCTATTTGTGTTTATATTTGGGCAAACATAATCGGTTTGGGGTTTGTGGTACCAACACCTAATCACATGATTTCGAGAACCCTAAAATAATCATTTGAGTATATATTGTATACACTGGAGTTAAACATGGAAATAACAACATCTAATGCAAAATATTGGAAAGCTAGTATCAACAGCTTAGAACAGTTCAAACAACCTATACATGAAGGTGAAGGAGAAATAACTAGATATAAAATTGTTGGTGAACAAAAATACCTCCCAATCAATTACGAATTATGGGAGCTTGAGCCAGGAGTCAGTGAAGGAGACCATACTCATGACACTCCACAGTTAGCCGAAATATATCATTTTTTGGACGGTAATGGTGTTATTACGATAAACGGAGAAGAAGTAAAGGTAACAAAAGACGATACAGTATTGGTACCTCCTGGGATTGATCATGGTGTTTACAATACAGACACTACTAAAACTTTAAGAATGCTAATTATTTGGGGAGAATCCCAAGAGTAAAACTACAACTTAAATTCTCGGTTCATTTAGTAATCATTCCCGAGTGAATGTAATATAGATTTTTGATCTGACAAATAATAACCAACATATTTCTGATGAAATTCACACATTACAATCGATTTTTTTTGAAAAGGAATAGATTGGGGTCATTCATAAACATATTAAATATAACTAAACATAAATTTTGTGTATTAGTGTGGTTTATATTTGTTTCGTTGACTGACTTTATGAGAAACAATTCTCCATACATGGCTGCTGGAATGGCCTATTGGACCCTTTTTTCACTTTTCCCATTAGCTCTGGCCGGTATTTCTATAATCGGATATTTTTTTTCCACTCCATCTGAACAAGAAATTGTTGTTGATTCAGTGATGAGTATATTGCCAGTATCTAAGGAATATCTATCTAATGTCGTTTCCGATACTTTGTCCAGAAGAGGAACATTGGGGTTATTGGGAACAGTTGGACTTTTATGGACAGGTGCTTCAATGTTCGCTGCAATGAGAAAATCTGTCGCTCATGTATGGAGAATAGCAAAACCCCAAAACATTTTTATACAAAGAGGAACTGATTTATTGATGATTGTTACTTTAGGGTTCATACTGTTTTGGAGAGTTTTAGTCAATATTGAAATATTTGACTTAAGTAATATATTTGGAATTAATGGAATTGGAACTAGTGCTGATTCTTACCTGTATTTAGGACAATTAAGTGCCTTCATATTGACATGGACCGCTTTATTGCTGATTTACAAATACATCCCAAACACAACAGTTTACTGGCAAGATATTTGGATTCCAAGTTTGGTTGCTACAATTTTGTTTGAACTTGTCCAAAGAGGTTATATCTGGTTCCTAAATAACGCTGTTGAAATTAATTTAGTATATGGTTCTATGGCTGCAATTATCAGCGTTTTATTATGGGCTTATTTATCTTCTTTGTGCATTATTTTAGGTTCTCAATTCGCGTTTATACATGCATGTGTTTATGGTTCACGTAAAGGATATATTAAAATACCCCAACAAGATTTTGTGGATTTGATATGGATCAGGTGTTCATCATGGTGTATTAGAATTTATAGCTTCAAAAAGTGACAATACTATATGAACATTTTCAATCCAATAAAGATCAATAATCATATATACCAGATCCGGGTAATTGGCTGTAGGGTTACATTGATAGTAAACAAAAATGAAATATGTTTAGTTGATATAGGATATCCAGGAAGTTACAGATTTATTAAAAACGGTATTCATTCACTCGGATTATCCGTAAATGACATTAGTTCTGTTGTTTTAACTCATTACCATCCTGACCATATCGGCGATATTAAATCCGTATTGAATGATATAAATCCTCGGATTTTTGCCCACAAAGATGAAATTCATGCCATTGCTGGTTTAGATTCTGACATACAAGCTTCGAACAACCAAGCAATATCTTTTTTGTATAAAAAAACGAAACACTATTTAACATTGCCAGATTTAATCGACAAGATTTCTCCAGTAATCGACGGGGATATCTTACCATTTAAAATTTTGATAAAAACAATCCATCTTCCTGGTCACACTAAAGGCAGTATCGGGTTATTTTTACCTAATGACAAAACTGTTATTGTAGGAGACGCGCTTACTCACAAATTCGGCAAACATTTGGGATTAGCTTCAAACCTATATAGCGAAAACATGACCCTTGTAAAGCAATCTGCAATCAAATTATCTGAATTAGATTTAAACAGCATTCTTTTTAGTCATTACCCTCCAATTACTACGAATGGAACCCATAAATTAGAAACATTAGTAAGTAAAAATAGTCCCCATTTTGGATAAACACTTAATATTTTGTAATTCAGTTTAAATCCGTGTATTATTTTACTAATTTTTATATAAATTATTATATCGGTTATAAGTCAACTTTATGAAAAATCATTATTTAGAACTAGGACAAACAATACCAGACCTGATGGACCACGTGGTTAAGCTACACAATGACAAAGACGCTTTACTCATAAAACCAACTATCAGATATTGGCGGTGGTCATATCTGAAATTATGGGAAGATGCTTCTAAAGCATCAACATATATAAAAAATCAAGGTTTAATAAAAGGTGACCGCGTAATAATTTGGGGACCTAATTCTCCGTATTGGGTCATAACACTACTAGCATGTTTAAGATTGGGTATAGTGGTAGTTCCTTTAGATTTACGTAGTCCAATCGATTATGTTACTAAAGTCATTTCGCAAACTAAACCAAAAATTGCTTTCATTTCACGTTTCACCCCTGATTATGAATGGACCAAAGACTTATCTTTGGTAGACCTTGATACATTTGAAAACAAATATATATCTTTAGATCCTTCTTCAATCGAAACCATTGAACCTAATGATGTTGCTGAAATCATGTTCACCTCAGGTACAACTGGTGAACCAAAAGGTGTCATCCTCACTCATTTAAATTTGGTGTCGAATTTGATAGGTACTATCGAAAGAATAAAACCAAACCAAAATTCTAGACTTATGTCTGTATTGCCATTGAGTCACATGTTTGAACAAATGGGAGGATTATTCGTTGCTTTATACTATGGTTCAAGTATAACGTACGCAACAAGTAGGCAACCAGCAGCATTAACTAAGTTGTTAAAAGAAAGAAAGATAACAACATTGCTTATAGTTCCACAAGGTTTAGAATTATTGATGAATTCAATCTTTAGGGAAGCAGAAAGAAAAGGTAAATTGAAGCTTTTGCATTTTCTACTTTCTTTATCAAAACCATTCCCAATATTTATTAGACGCATTTTATTTAAAAGCAGCGTATTAGCTGGTTTAGGCGGGAGTCTCAACTTGATAATTTCAGGTGGTGCCGCATTACCTAGGTCACTTGCAGAAAAATGGGAAGGTATCGGAATTAAAATAGTACAAGGTTACGGAGCTACGGAAGCTTCACCATCAATCAGCACCAATAGCATCAAAAACAGGAATTTAGCTTCGGTAGGCAAACCTTTATTCAATCTGGAAGTCAAATTGGATAAATCAGATGAAATTCTTGTTAGAGGTGCTAGTATAACCCCTGGCTATTGGAATAACCCTACGGTAACAAAAGAAGCCTTTGAGGGCGATTGGTATAAAACCGGTGATTTAGGGGAGATTGATTCTCAAGGTGACCTGTATATAAAGGGAAGGAAAAAAGATATGATCGTTCTTTCTAACGGACAGAACGTGTACCCAGAAGATATAGAAACCGTGTTGAACTCACATCCCGACATAGATTCCTCAGTGATTTTAGGTGTAACTAAAGATGATTCGGTTGAGGTTCATGCCGTAGTAATAACTTCAAACCCTACGAACATATCAACAGCTATAGAATTTACAAATGGTAATTTGGCAGAACATCAAAAAATACGAAATCACACAATTTGGGAAGAAGAGGATTTTCCAAGGACTCATACGTTAAAAATCAAAAAGAATATAGTACTTGAACGAATTCAAAGTGATAATGCAAACAAAACAGATAAACCGGTAATCAATACTAAATCTTCTGGCAAACAAGAGAAAACCATTGAATCTCTGATAGCAGAAATATGTGAAAAAGAGATTTCTGATATTAATGAACATTCCACATTAGGTGACGATTTGGGAATAGATTCTTTGGGTAGAGTGGAAATACTCTCAGCTGTAGAAAGTGATTTCGGTATTTACATAGATGAAAATGAAGTGACTTCAACAACGACTATTAAAGAATTAAAATCAATGGTTAAAACAGGGTCAACAACTCCTGCACAAATAAAATTTTCTAAGTGGAGTCGTCGCGGATGGGCTAAATTGATAAGGACAACGATACAAAATCTAATTTTGATTCCTTTTGTAACATACTGTTACAAATTAAATGTAGAGGGAACTGAAAACATAACCGAAATTAAAGGTCCAGTTATATTTACATCAAACCATGCTTTGAGCATGGATAATTGGCTGATTATAAAAGCATTTCCATCAAAATTGCGCCGTCAATTAGCTGTAGCCGCAGCAGATCATTTATGGGATAGGCCATTATTTGGAATATATGGTCCTTTATTGGGAAACGGTTTCCCGATAGTCAGGTCAGGACCTGTTAGACCAAGCCTTGAAAATCTTTCAAATATTTTGGATGAAAGATGGTCAGTTTTGATTTATCCGGAAGGTGAGTTGACTGTAGGAGGACCTATGAAACCATTTTTGAATGGTATAGGATTGCTTGCCAAAGAAACTAGAGTCCCAATTATACCTATGAAATTGAGTATCAATGAGTTTGGCAATCCTACAAGATTCCCAATAAAGAGACGTGGCGATGTGAAAATAACATTTGGAAAACAATTGAATTTAAATCCAGAAGATTCCGTTGAAAAAACCACTGAAGCTATACAGCACTCAGTTGAAACACTTTAAGCCAATACATTTCAAATTAGTTCCTCTATTTTTCAATTAACTGTATTTAATGCACAATTGGAATTACCAATCCTATCATCATATACTTCATGTACCTCATCATTAATAATCCCGCTTTTAGAATCAATTTTGTGAGGGGCTATATAGAAATAGGTTTTGTGATTATGCTGTTCCAAACATTCAATAGTATTTTCTAACTGTGTAATCCTATCTGCGATAGATGCTAACCGCACATCTGATACAGGTTCGCGAGACGAATAAAAAATCCAAAGTGATGAGACTAGCACAATTAAAAATACTACCCCATAAACATGTTTCATAGTTATCTCCAATATTTTTTCTATGCCTTAAAGCTTAAATACGGTTTGGAATTAAGAAGTATACAGAATAGATTTAATTACGACTGAAAACATTAAACATATTTGGGATTAACACAGGTGTTTGGCTTTTGTAATTTTGATACTCTTTTAAATGTCCCCATTTCATATCTGATTTTTTTTCAAGCATTGGTATACCACTAATTTTTGTTAACAGTAAAATAACAAAAAATGGAGATATCAGGGTGATATATTGCCAACCAGACAAAACTGTAATCGAAAGAATCGATATTCCGACCCAAATTAATATTTCGCCTAAATAATTAGGATGCCGAGAGTATTTCCATAGACCTATATTTATAAATCCAGCGGCACCATTTTTTTTGAAATTTGATTTTTGTGTGTCTGCAACGATTTCTATTGTTAATCCTATAACAAATAATGAAAGTCCAATAAAGTCAACGAAACCGAGTGTAGATTCTTCGTTTGATGTTATAGCCGCAAGGCCAGCACCGAAGGTAGCAAATATCCAAAGACCTTGTAAAGTCCATGTCATCAATAATTTTAAGAAATTAATTTTAATATCATCGAATCTAGTATCAGTACCAGTGGATAAGATCCTCTTAAACAAAAAAGTTCCTAGTCGTATAGCCCATATAATAACAGCCAACGCAATTATCCATGACCTAACGTCATCTGTATTGACATTAACCAAAACGAATATTGCCATTGCAATGTAAGTCAATGAACCGACCAAATCAAAATGTTTTTCTGTTTTATAAATGTATGAAGGTATAAAAGATATCCATTGTATGGCAAATATTAAAACCCCACATAATCCAAACAAAGGCCAACTTGCGATATAGACAGAGTTCTGACTACCGCCTAATATCAAAACCGATGCTGCGATAATACTTATTAAAATTGCGCCTATCGTAGTTAAGTTCGTATTTAGCAACTATACCCCCAAATTGCTTCTATGTTAACTTAATTATTAAAATTAAATTAAATTTAATTGTATAATAGACCGAATCAAAATGTTGATTTGAAAAATATTGTTTAACAAACAAATTATTAATCATCGGGGTAATATTTGGACAAGTTAGATTACATCAGGCACACTTTAACATCGGTTCACCTTAGAATTTTATCAATTTGTGAAGGACTGACTTATCAGCAGTTGATATGGCGTCCTACACCAAATGCTAATAATATTGCTTTCAATTTGTGGCATGTAAGTAGGGGAGAGGAAGCTATAGCTAATATAATAAAGCCTTCTAAAACCGAAATTTGGATTTCAGACGGTTGGAGAGACAAATTTGGGCATACTAAAGAAACTGATACTTATAAAGATTCTGGTGACATATTGAGTCTACCCATGCCAGAACTTCCGATTTTGACAGGGTATATGCAATCTGCATATGACAAAACAATGTCAATTGTTGGTCAACTTACAAATGAATCACTTGATTTCGTACTGGATCAAACCAAGCCAGAATATACGTCTTCAATATATCTAGCACATTTAACTACACACAAGAATAGTCATCATGGTCAAATAGATTATATTAGAGGATTGCAATCGAAAGGATGGACCGCAAAGTCAGGCGTAGGTATGGTAACCTGAAACTGAATAGCACTTATATTTACTGCCTAATTCCTATAATTAACAAATTGTAAAGGCTGTTCAATATTCATACTTTTGATATGTTTAATAGCAGACTGCAAATCATCTCTATTTTTACCAATAACTCTTAGTTCATCACCTTGAATCTTGACTTGTACTTTCAATTTAATATCTTTTACAGATTTTGCAATTTTTTTACAAATATCTTGTTCAATACCTTGATGTATTGAAGAAGTTTGTCTGATTGCATCACCTGATGCCCTTTCTTCTTTTTGTATAACCAAAGACCTGTGGTCTAATTTACGTTTAATCAAATTTTCTTTCAACATTTCAATCATCTGATCAAGTTTGACTTTATCATCCGCCAATATTATGACTTCTGATTCATTTCGGCTGATGGAGCAATTGGTACCTTTAAAATCGAACCTATTAACGATTACTCTCATCAACATATTGATTGCATTATCCACTTCATTCAAATCAACTTTTGATACTACGTCAAATGATGGCATTTATATTCTTCCTATAAGTATATTTTTGTTTACTGGTTACGATTTCAACCTACATCTTTATCAATTTGTTGGATGAATCACACTTTATTGTAAAAAACTTATTGTGTTATTTTACAACTTTAGCGTAATAATAAAATATAGACTAATACTTTTGAGAGGAAATCATGTCGAAACTTAATATAGCCATAGTTAAAAAAAATAATACTCAGAGAGTAACAAGTATTGATGATAAGACGGTATACGATTTAGCTTATTGTTATTTAGCGATGGCAAAAGAAACCAACATTGATGTTTCAGATGCAAATACATCAGTCCCCAATAATTTCGAGGATTTTATCAAACAAGGAAACAAAGCCATACAAAACAGTTTAAACGCAATAGATTGGGTAGTTGAAAACAAAATAAATGATCGTAATTTAATATGGGACCTTGAACCAAATACTATTCAGGCTCCAATAATCAATTCAAGCAAAATCATTATGATAGGGGACACATATAAAAGTCACGCAGAAATCGGTGGGCATGTACCACCAACTCGTCCTGGTATTTTTTTCAAAATGAGTCAAGTTGTCATAGGCGCTGATGACCCAATAATATATTTGAAGAATTATTATCCTCAACCTTTAAAATTTGACACAGAATTGGCAGTAGTTATTGGTAAAGAAGGGATGAGTATCCCTGAAAATCAAATCCAAGATTACATTTGGGGATACACTATATGTAACGATCTTACTATCAGCGGCGTAAAGGATTTGGGTCCAAGATATAAATGTTTTGAATCAAGTGCACCGATAGGACCATGGGTTGTTCATAAAAGCCAAATTGGAGACCCATTAAATCTCGACCTAGATTTTCGAATAAATGGGAAATCAGTTCAACAAGGCAACACCAATAAATTGATTTTCTCAACAGAATCTATAATCTCAGAGGTTTCCATGTACCACAAACTGAGACCAGGAGACATTATATCCTTAGGCGGACCTGGTCCTACCACCACCCTTAACCCTGGTGATATAGCAGAAGCTGAAATTCAATCAATAGGTACTTTAAGAAACCCGGTGATTTTAGAAAATTAATTTTCAGTACTAGAAAAAATAATGGCTGATATATATCTCTATTTAACTTAACTCCAACCAAGTTTATCTAATATAGGCTTTGCTTCAGCAATTTCATTTTCATCGCAAGGAAGTGTTGGGGGTCTTGGCGGCCCTACTGGTCTCCCAAGTGCTGCCATCAAACCCTTACCTTGGCGATAGCCACCTGATTTTGCATGAGTTTTTTTATTCCACTCAGAAAATGCATCATTCACAATATCTTCTTTAGCCTGTGCTTCTTCATATTTACCGTTTTCTAATAAATCTAGAAGCTCCAAATCAT
>CAZYCG010000042.1:0-13227 GCA_964645865.1 uncultured Dehalococcoidia bacterium
GATTTGCCAGTAAATTCGTATTTTGAAAAAATATAAGCTATTGGTAATCCTGCTAACAAGGCTAAAATCATAGAAAGAAAAGCTTGCCATACTGTAAACCATATCCGGCCTAAGTAGTATGGGTCAGTTAATATTTCTGCAAACGGATATATCGCTGTATCTTCACTGTTGGTAAAGCTATAAATCAATATTTTAAACAAAGGGTAAGCAAAGAAAGCGATGAAAAATATTAAAGGCAGTAAGGTTAAACTTATCCTTAACATTATTATTATCTCAACTTCTGATTATTATCTGAGCAATATATCAGTCCAGGTTTTAATCCATGTTTCTCGACTTTCTTCAATCGCCTGTGGAGATATTTTTGCTGGTAAAGTAGGGACTTCTGCGAATCTGAAAAACTTCGGTTCTTCTGCAAATTCATTTACTGGATAAACAAACATTCGTGTCGGTATATCTTCTTGGAATGTTCGCTGTAGCATGAAGTTTATAAATAGTTTTGCTAATTCTTGGTTCTGGCTCCCTTTTAATATGCCAGCGCCTTCAATTTGTAAGAATGAAGCTCCATCTATAAGAAGGTTTTCAGTGGGTGGGACAGTGTATTTACCTTCAGAAAAATAAACTTCTGCAGCAGGACTCGTTGCGTAGCTCACTACTAGTGGTCTATCTCCTCCGTAAAGACTAAAATCGGTGTAGTATGCGTCGCTCCAGCCATCCTTGATTAATACATCATTTGATTTTAAATCTTCCCAATAATCGGTGTATGAATATTCAGATGTACTGGAATCACCGAATTCAGCAATAGTTACAAGCAAGAATGCTAATCCTGGTGACGACGTAGCTGGATTTTGTATTACCAGTTTGCCTTTCCAATCTGGTTCAGTTAATTGTTTTAAGCTTTTTGGTGGATTTAGCCCAAAGTCGATAAGATGTTGTTTATCGTAATTTATAATTACATAACCATATGAAATCGGCGTTACATGGTACGAGTCGTCTATTAAGAATTTAGAATCGACGTTTTTTAGCCATGGAGATTTGTGTTCAATAAATATTTTTTCGTTTATTGCTTTCGTCAGAAAAGTATTGTCTATTCCATGCAAGATATCTGCAGACGGATTGCTTTTCTCAAGTATAGCTCTAGATAAAGCGGCACCAGAAGAACCTGCCTTCAATATTGTTATTTTCGCATTGTATGCAGTTTCAAATTCTTTAATAATGGTTTCACTTACATCAAAACTATCGTGGGTTAAAATTTTCAATTCTCGTGATTCAACATCTGTGCTATTAAAGATATGCTCCGCGTATCCTTGAGTTGTTGATTGTATTTGTTTATCTTCAATTTTCGTTTCATTGGTTTCGCATGCTGAAACACTTAAGATGAATAAGAATATTAAAAGACATTTAGTTAATGTAATCTTTAAAGATTTTTGAGTGCTTTTCGTTGTACCGATGAATATACTTTTCATTTGATATTGTTCCCCAAAATAAAATTAAAAAATCCACGCTTGATGTATGGCGTGGACCCTAATCTCATCTTTTCCCTACGCTGGCATTATCCAGATCAGGTTTGATGGGTCGTCCGCCATATTTACGGACCTCTCAGCTTGCAGTTGCAGGCTCCCCGTTGCATCGGTGTTTTCAATAAAAGTTTAATTTGTATTAACTAAAGTGTCAATTAAAGTAATTATATGTAAAAGGATTTGAGAGTTTTTAAATAGAGATGTAATAATTGTAAATATTGGGTTGCTTGAGAAATATATACTAGAACTGAAAAGGCTTTTTGATGAAGAATAACATATTACAAATAAACGCAAAGCAATGGTTGAACCTAGATGTAGATGATGAAAATTTAAGGTTGTTCGATATTTATCATGAATTGGTTACTGAATGGAATACTATTGTTAATCTGACATCAATATCCGGATATGATGAATTCATGTTAAAGCACATTCTCGATTCTTTAGTTCCCATTAAATGGATGAATGAACATAAAAACACTTCAATAAATGTAATAGATGTAGGGACGGGAGCAGGATTCCCGGGGTTGCCGATAAAAATAATCATGCCAGAATTAAAAATGTATTTGATAGAGTCGAATCAGAAAAAGACGAAATTTTTGAAGCATGTAGTGGACACTTTAAATTTGAAACAAGTTACTATTATTAATGAAAGGTCGGAAACAATAGGTAAAGATTTGGATTTCAGAGAAACATTTGATGTTGCTTTATCTCGTGGTGTTTCTAGATTAGATGTGTTGTCAGAATTAACTTTGGGGCTATTGAAAATTGGTGGGATTGGAGTTTTTCATAAAGGTAACAATTTAGAAACTGAATTGAAAGAGTCTTCACAATCTATAAACTTGATGGGGGGAGATGTGAGATCCACTATTTCCTATCAGATATCTATGGATAGACTGGGAACTTTAGTGATTATAGATAAAATAAATAAAACACCCATCTATTTGCCAAGAAACCCAGGTATACCAGTAAAAAGACCTTTAAATGAACGATTTGAAAAACCAATATAAAATCAACAAAACTACGGACATTTTTTTGAAATAACTTTAAAATTAACAACTATTTGTCTAGCGAATAATCAAAACCATATGAATAATGTGTATATGATACATATTAGGGAGTGCAGTTATGACATCAAAATCTAAACTTAAGTTAAAAGCAAAAAGCGCAGCTATATCTGAAGGTCCCAGTAGGGCACCCGCAAGGTCTATGTTAAGAGCTGTTGGATTAAGTGATGATGATATGGAAAAACCGTTTGTGGCTCTAGCAAATTTAGCTAGTGATGTAACTCCGTGTAACGTTCATTTGACACGTTTAGCGGATAAAGTTAAATCTGGTATTTGGGAAGCAAATGCTGTTCCTTTTATGTTTGGAACTATAACAGTCAGTGATGGGATATCTATGGGTACCGATGGGATGAAAGCCTCTCTAGTCAGTCGCGAAGTTATTGCTGATTCTATAGAAACTGTAACATTTGCTGAAGGGATGGATGGGCTTATAGTTGTAGCAGCTTGTGATAAAAACATGCCTGGTGCAATGATGGCGATGGCGCGATTAAACCGTCCAGCAATATTCGTATATGGAGGAGCAATATTGCCTGGTAATTATAAAGGTAATGATATCAACATACAGGATATGTATGAAGCAGTAGGCACATACTCTAATGGGGATATTACCTTAGATGAATTGATTGATATGGAACGAGTAGCATGCCCTGGTGAAGGGGCTTGTTCAGGTATGTTTACTGCAAATACAATGGCTTCAGCGATAGAAGCAATGGGGATGTCATTGCCTGGTACTTCTTCTATTCCAGCAGTTGACAGAAGAAATGAAACAACAGCAAGGCAAGCAGGAGCATTCTTGTATTCAATGTTGGACAAAGATATTAAACCAAGAGATATTATGACTAGACATGCTTTTGAGAATGCAATTCGAGTTGTTTTGGCGATGGGTGGTTCCACAAACTCTGTTTTACATTTACTGGCTATAGCACATGAAGCAGGTGTGGAATTGAAAATCGATGATTTTGATAAGTTGAGCAGGACAACTCCATATCTGACAAATTTGAGGCCATCTGGACGTTATGTGATGTCAGATTTAGATAAAGTTGGAGGTGTTCCTGCTGTAATGAAACAATTGCTTAATGCAGGTCTTTTGCATGGAGATGCGTTAACAGTGAATGGTAAGACAATTGAAGAAAACTTGTCTGGTATCGAATCAGGTACCGATGGTGAAATTGTTAGGTCAATAGATAAACCACGTAGCCCAACTGGAGGATTAGTAATACTTAAGGGTAATCTTGCTCCTGAGGGAGCAGTTTTGAAAGTTTCAGGTACAAAAACATTGAAACACGAAGGCCCTGTAAAAGTTTTTGATGGAGAACGGGCTGCTTTTGAAGGTGTCACAAAAGGTCAAATAAAAGATGGAGATGTAGTTGTAATAAGATATGAGGGTCCAAAAGGTGGACCAGGGATGCAGGAAATGCTTGCCGTTACAGGTGCTATTATGGGTCAAGGGCTAGGATCAACTACTCTTTTACTAACAGATGGAAGATTTTCTGGTGCTACACATGGGCCTATGATTGGTCATGTAGCTCCTGAAGCTGCTGTTGGGGGTCCTATTTCGTTACTAGAAAATGGAGACATTGTTAAATTAGATGTTGATGAACGGTCTCTCAATGTGAATTTATCTGAAGAAGTTTTATCGGATAGGAAATCAAGATGGAAAGCACCAAATCAGAATTATGCTGGAGGAGTAATGGGGAAATATGCGAAATTGGTTTCTTCAGCATCATTAGGAGCAGTGACTTCTGAATTTAACAGCTAAAATTTACTTTGGTAGTTGATTGATTTTATTTCTTGCTTCAGAGTAAGTCATATTAGGTTGCTTATATATTTCAAATATATTTTTTTCGAATTTCCTTATTTGTATAGCAAGATTAACAATTTCTTCTATATTAAATTCTCTGGGGATTTTTGTACATCCATTTATATCTGCAACCAAAATGTCGTTTTCTTCGATTCTCAAATTTCCGACCACTATTGATGAATTTACACTTATCAGATTAAATGTGCCGTGGCCAGGTACTAGTCCATTAGCCCAGATTGGAAGGCCCGCTTCTTTAATCCCATCTAAGTCTCTTATGGTGCCGTCTACTATTGCTCCTTCCACTCCTAACATTTTGTGGCCATATGCCATACCATCTCCAAAACATGCGCCTCGTCCTGGATTCGAATCTACATCCTTGATAACTGATATGATTGGATTGGCTGAGTTTTCTAAGGTTGAATAATATTCATCCCATGGGATTGATTTTGAATCGGGATCATTGGTTGTAACTTCTGCGGTTATCGCTTTGCCAACTATGCTACCTAATTCGGGTAACAAACATTTTATGGTCTTATCAGTATACATTAGTGAATGAGTGTCTCTTGAATAGGTATTAGATTCATTAATGTATTTATCGACAGCATTAAATATAGTTGGTGAATCAAATGTTCGTAGTTGTTGATAAATGGACATGTTCTTATTCCTTATAATTGATTACTGGATTTAATATTATAATTCAGACCGTACAATTTGAGTTCCAGCAACTAAAGCTTGAAGTTTTTTATAAGCTAGCCATCTAGGCAATTGAAAAAAACCACAATCGGGATTTATAGACATTTTTTCAGGATCAGTATGTTTGAGTAGTATTCTTATTCTTTCGGCAACATCTTCTGGAGTTTCAACGTGGAATGATTTGATGTCTACCACACCAGCACCTAATTCGTTTGGGATGTCATACTTAGACCAAAGGTCAGCCTCAATCATTTCTCGATTTGCGTATTCTAATACTAATTGTTCAGCATTTGCATCTAGCAGTTTTGGGAACATCCATTCATATTGACGTTTTCCACGAGGCCTACTTCCCAGATTCCCAAAACATACATGCAACGCTAATTTAGCATTGACTCCTTTAACGGTTGCATTATATAGATCAATCCAATCATCCATTTCTCCAGGGATAATTGCAAATGACGGTTCGTCTATTTGAATAAAAGTTGCGCCTTTTTCTACTAATGATTTTAGTTCTTGATTGATTACATCTGCTAACTCCCATGCCATATCTATTCTGTTTTTATATATATTTCCTGGACGTACATGTATTGTTAGAGTTAATGGACCAGGGCAAGTCATTTTTACTGGTAAATTCGTTTGTGTTTTTAGGTAATCGAATTCTTCTATGATACCTAATCCTTCAGGTACTTCAATTTTACTTACAGCTTTGTATCTAGCAGGACTGTCATATCCATATACTCCAATTTTGCGCAGGTCTGGTTCTCTTTCGATTCCAGTCATTTTTTTATAAAAACTTTGAACGAAATGCCATCTCCTCATTTCACCGTCACTTATGATATCTATACCAGCCTGTTCTTGGTCTGAGATTGCTACTTTAACCGCATCGTTAAATGTTTCATTTATATCTGTTTCGCCGTAGTTTCCTTTATCCATTTCTTGGATTGCTGTGAATAACCAGCTTGGAGTCGCATAGCTGCCAACTACTGAAGTAGGTAAAATTGGAGATTTTGTAACCATAATAGACCTCTATTTCATTTATTGATTGAGACAAGAATCCAATAAAATTGAATTGGAATTGAATACGAAGGCGATTATATCATTTTAATCTTCTATAATGCACAAATAATTATTATTGATAGGGTTGAGCCCTCCGGTTATAATACGATTCATTGATTAATAAAATTAAGGATTATTAAATTGAATGCTAGGAGAAACTTTCTTAAGGCGATTCCATTTGCGGTACTAGGAGCTATTTCGGTCTTATTATTGAGATTCACAAATAAGGGTGTAGGAAATACTAGTAGGCCACCCGAAGTAGACGAAGAATCAATTTACGCACCTGCTAAACGAGATTACGAATTATAATTGTCAGAATTGATAGATTATAATCCCTTTTATTATTTTCCTGTATTTAAAACGTTAATCGATTTAAAAATGTTACATTTGGTTATTCGGAGGATTTTTCATGCTAACGACCGCATCTAATGGAGTTTTAGTTGATGTAGCCTTTCCTAGTTTACGTTCATTTTCTCTAACGAGGAGAATAACTGTTGAGGCTATAATAATTTTAGGCTTTGCAATATTGGTAGGCTTATGTGCTCAAATAGCGATAAAAATCCCTACAACGACTGTACCAATAACTGGTCAGACATTTGGGGTTTTGGTTGCAGGTACAGTTCTAGGTAGTAACAGAGGAGCGGCAAGTATGTTCGTTTATATGTTATTAGGCTTAGTAGGATTGCCAGTGTTTGCGCCTAGTAGCGGGAAACTCAACGAGCTAATATCTGATGGAGCAAGCATACATTTTATATTTCCTTGGTCAGGTAGTAATGGTGCTATATGGGATATGTCAAGTGGAGGATATATCTTAGGATTTGTGGTGGCGGCATATTTAGTAGGTAAGTTGGCTGAAAAGGGATGGGATAGAAATTCGAGGATTCCTCTTGCTATGTTGATTGGCAATGTTTCAATTTATGTGTTTGGTTTAATTTGGTTAGGGATATTTATTGGGTCAGGGGTGAAAATTCCAGGTATTGAACTTACATATTTTGATGCAATATCGGGATCTGGCGTTATAGATAAAACACTGAGAGGTGGGCTATATCCTTTTATTGCTGGTGATGCATTGAAGTTGCTTTTAGCTATGTTAGCTGTCCCAGGTATTTGGTCAATAGTAAAAAGAATAAAAGACAAATTTCAAAATGGTGATTAGTCCTTTAATAATAAACAGGATTTAATTTGACATATTTTGGTATAGCAGTGATTTGAAAATATTTATTTGGATAATTAAACTAGTTTTGTTACCGATTAAATCAATGATATCTGTTTTACGTGTACTTCCTCCATATAAGATTGTTCAAGGAAGATTAGTAGACAAAAGCAAAAATGATTTTGGTGAGTATCATATATTAGTAGACCAGCAATTAATTAGTGTTGATGAAATTACTATGAATACTTTAGTGGTTGGCGAAGCTTTGAAATTAACAATGACCAGAGATAATAGAGCGATTGAAATAAAAAGATTAGTGCCTTAACTTTAATTTAGCTAAAAAAGAAATACACATTTAATTTATATCAGTACCTAGTTCTTCACACGTTTCTTGCATGTTTTCTTCTTGATGCCACCATTGATTTTCTCTATATATCCATCTTTGCTCAAAGCGCAAGATTGGCGGTTTATTATCATTGAAATAGGTGTTTATAATTGCTTTTCCAATATTTGTTTCAGCGTCTATTGATATTGTGTCAAGCTGGAAATCCAATTTTGTTTCTTGTGGCAGATTGTTTTCAGACTTGATTTTTTCGGTTATAGATACCATGTTGTATATAAAAGTTTCTTGTGAGCATGGTTGAGCAATTTCCAATCCGAACGGGAACCTTTGTTCTCTTAATTTTGGGTTTTGGTATTCATGTAATGCAATCCAATTTTCCAAATTTAGATATTCGATGGATTCTTTCAGGCGAGAATTTAGTGAATCTAGGTTTTTGGATGATTCAGTGATTTTGGTTTTGTTAGTAGATTGTGTTCCAGTGCAATTTAAAACTGAAATAATTGCTAGGATAGATATTATCCAGAGTATTGGCATTGATTTTTTTCTTTGAGATATGTTGTGCATTTATATTTGGTTTAAGTCGGTATATTCAGTAAAAGTATTTAACAAAAATTCTACTAGGTGTTGAGGTTTTCTGTTTGTTGAATGTTCAATCTGTTGTCTACAAGAAATTCCTGAAGCTACAATTTTGTTTTCCGATGGCATTGAATTTATCTGGTCAAATAAGTTGATTCCTCCGACTTTCATTGATATATCATAATGTTCTTTTTCAAAGCCAAATGACCCAGCCATGCCACAGCAACCAGTACCTACTTCAATTGGTTGGCAATTTGGTATTTCCATTAATTTGTTGATTGCACTGCCAATAAAAGATTTTTGGTGGCAATGATTTTGGTAAAACACACTGCCTGGAGGCGTAAAGTTCTCATTGTTTAATTGAGCAATGCATTGCTCAATTAAATTTTCGGGTTGAATTATTTTTTGAGATAAAGCCTTTGCCTTCGGGTTGTTTGGAATCAGGTCGGGATAATCCTCTTTTAAAGTCAATGTACAACTTGGTTCTAATCCGAGTATTTCTATACCATCATCAACATATTCATAGAGTTGATTCACGTTATAGGTAGCGTTATTAATTGCTTTTTCAGTCATGCCTTGAGACATAAATGGTTTTCCGCAGCATTTTATTTTAGGGATTACCACTTGATATCCAAGTGTTTCTAACAAAACAGTTGCAGCTTTACCGATATTTGGGTAATTGTAGTTGGTAAAAGTATCAATAAATATGGCGATTTTATTTAAAGACTGGTCTTGTTTCTTCTCTCTGGTTTTAAACCATTGGTTGAAAGTTTGAGTTGCAAATGGTGGGAGGTTTCGCTTTTTTGTAATACCTAAAATAGAGTCCAAATATGATTTAAATTCATCTGAGCTTAAAATCCAGTTTGAAATCGGAGCGAAAAATGCTCCTAATTTACTAAATTGGGCAATATTTCCAAACAATTTGTTTCGTACCGGCATTCGATTTTGTTTGTAATATTTGGACAAAAATTCATATTTCATTTTAGCCATATCTACACCGGAAGGACATTCAGATTTACATGCTTTGCATTCAAGGCACAAATCGAGTACATCGTGCATGCGCTTAGTATTGATGGTGTCCCAAGGAATCCGGTTAGAAATCAATGCTCTAAGTGCATTGGCTCTTCCTCTAGTACTGTGTTCTTCATCAAGAGTAGCCATATATGAAGGGCACATTCCTCCATCAAGTTTTCGGCAAGCACCTTGTCCATTACACATTTCAATGGCATTTGAAAATCCGCCTTCTTCCGAGAATGAAAAATGTCCTGAAATTTCTTTAATGTTAATTTCAGGGCTGATTCTTAAATTTTCAGTCATTTTATAAGAATCAACGATCTTTCCAGGGTTCATTAAGGATTTAGGGTCAAAGGTGGTTTTTAAAGATTTAAAAATACTGTAGGTATCTTCACCGAACATTTTTTTGTTCCAGTTACTTCTCACGATACCGTCTCCATGTTCTCCGCTTAAAGAACCTCCAAACTCAAGTACCAAATCGCTTATTGCATCGGATATTGAGAACATTTTGTCTATTCCATCTTGCACCTTTAAATTTATTAAAGGTCTAATATGTAAGCATCCAACACTGGCATGTCCGTAATAACCAGCTGAAGTTCCGTGTTCTTTGACTATTTCATCGAATCTTTTTACATATTCTGGTAGTAATGCAGTGTCTACAGCAGTATCTTCGACAAATGGCAGAGGCTTGGAATTTCCTTTCACGTTCATCATTAATCCAAGTCCAGCTTTTCTTACAGCCCATACCTTTGCTTGTTCTGACGGATCAATGATTTGCGTGACTTCATAAGATAGGCGAGAAGACTTAAGCGTAGTTATAACACGTGATAATTTTGAATTGAGTTCTAATTCATCGTCTGAATTTACTTCGATTATTAATATTGCTTCAGGATCTCCCGTGACGAAATTCATTAATCTAGAGTATCCTAAATTTGATTTAGCAGGTCTTAGTATCGATTTATCTACTAGTTCTATTGCGGAAGGTCCTAAATGTGCTATTTCAACGGTGGCTTCCATAGATTGATATAGAGAAGAAAAATGGGCGATTGCTAAAGCCTTGTGTTTGGGAGTATGCACTACTTTAACCTTTGCTTCTGTGACTGCTGCTAAAGTACCTTCCGAACCGACTAACAGTCCCGCAAGATTCAGATGGTTTTTATCAGTTATTTCATCAAGATTATAACCAGAAACCCTTCGAGATATTTTCGGATAATTTTCAATAATATGGTTGGATTTAGAAAGGTTCGTTTCTATGATCCATCGATAAATGCTCGTTTCCAGATCATTGATGTGGTTACTGTTCTGTAAGGATTCAATATCAGTGACTCCAAAATTCGTTTCTGAACCGTCCGAAAGGATTGTTTGTAAACTAACAACGTTATCTACTGTTTTACCCCATAATATGCTATGGGACCCACATGAATTGTTGCCAATTGCTCCACCTATTGTGGCACGGTTACTAGTACTCGGATCTGGTGCAAAATGAACTCCAAGATGTTTAAGTGAATTATTCAATTGGTCGATTATTATGCCTGGTTGAGTAGTGACAGTATTTTCTTCTCGGTTTATATGGGTGATATTGTTCATATATTTTGAGAAATCCATAACGATACCCGGCGTTACAGTTTGGCCAGCTAAACTAGTTCCTCCCCCTCTAGATAAAATCGGTATATTAAATTGATTAGCAGTCTCGACAACCAGGCAAACATCTTCTTTTGATTTTGGAGTTATCACTCCTGATGGTTCAATTTGATAAATGCTTGCATCTGTTGAATAAAGAGCTTTAGTCACGGAGTCAAATTTCATTTCTCCTTCAAGGTTAGGCTTTATATGTTCAGCCAATTCAACTACCGCTTTTGGGTCGATTTTTTGCATATTAAAATTACTTTTAATTATCGGTTATCGGTTTTATATAGATATGCGAGTATTATTGGTGCTAATAGTGTTGTAACAAAAGTCATCATTATAACGGCTCCGTAAAGGTTTTGAGTAAGAGCACCTGAAGCTATTCCGATTGCCGCCATAATAAGTGCAACTTCTCCTCTAGGGAGCATTCCAAATCCGATTTTGAACGATTCTTTCGGTTTAAATCCTGCCAAAAGTCCAGCAAATCCTGAACCGAAAACCTTACCGATTATTCCTACTATTGATAAAATCGCTCCGAATTGCCAATAACTAGCAATAGTTGTTAAATCGACTAACATACCAGTAGTAACGAAGAAAATAGGTACGAATATTGCAGATACATCATGCATTGGTTTCTCAATTTTTTTGCCTAATTCAGTGCCTGATAGTGCTATGCCAATTGAGAAAGCACCAATAATCATTGCAAGTCCAAAGAATTCAGCGACTCCGCTTGAAACAAATGCAAGAGATAAACTTAATACTATTAATGAACCTCCAGACTGGAATTTAACAAATAGTTTTGAAATGTGATTTGACAATAATTTTCCTATTATCGTTAAACCAAGCCAAAATCCTAGAGTTTTCACGATGATGATTGAAATATCAATTAAGGCAAGGCTTTCTTCGCTTGCTGTCATTCCTACGACGATAGTAAGTAAAAGTATTCCTAATACATCGTCGAGCACAGCAGCGCCAAGTACTGTTATACCTTCAGGACTACTCAACTTCTTCAATTCATTAAGAACCCTGACTGTGATTCCGATAGACGTTGCGGTTAATACTGTACCCATAAATATGGCCTGAGTATCACCAAAATTATCACTGTATCCCCATGCAACCATCACGGCTAAGCCGAGAATAAATGGAAAAACCATTCCTCCTATAGCTACAATTGTCGCTTGTTTGGAATACTTCAAAAATAATTTCAAATCGGTTTCCAATCCCGAATTAAAAAGCAATATAACGGCTCCAATTTGGCCTAAAAACCAAATTTCAGGTGCGACTGGTATCGCGAAATGGTCTGCTTTTAAAGTTTCAGTTATAGCACCGGAGATTGAACCTAATATTGGTATTTTAATTGCGCCTAAAGCAAATGGACTGAGTGCAATACCAACACTAAGTTCACCTAGTACTGAAGGTATTTTTATAACTCTATCGCAGAGTTCACCTGCTATTTTCGCAAATACGAATATAAAGGATATCTGTATAAGAAGTATTGCAATATGTTCTGCAGTGTGTTCCAACTTGTTACATCGTGGTTAATATCTAGAATTTGAATTAGGGATAATACTCATACAGTTTACGAAACTTTCTTGATTTTATATGTAACTAATCCACCAGGTGTCTTTATTTCTACGGTGTCACCTGATTTATGCTGGAGTAATCCTTTTCCGACTGGTGATTGACTTGAAATACGCATTTCTAATGGACTAGCTTCAATCGGTGCAACGATTGTATATGTAGAGGATTTTTTAGTCGCTGTTTCTTGTAATATCACTTGAGACCCG
Source organism: uncultured Dehalococcoidia bacterium (assembly GCA_964645865.1). Taxonomy (GTDB): domain Bacteria; phylum Chloroflexota; class Dehalococcoidia; order Lucifugimonadales; family OSU-TB39; genus OSU-TB39. The sequence goes on from CAZYCG010000042.1 coordinate 12,631, forward strand.
ATTGAAATGCGGTTCTTTGATGTTTTCTCGTTTACTACTTGCGAATTGGCTAATATAGTTTCCAGTTCTTTTATTTGGGCTTCTAATTTTCCTAATGACTCTCTCGCAGCTTCCAGAGCTGAATTTTCTCTTACATCTTTGTCTGCTGCAGCTATTTTGATTTGTTCTGCTATTTCTAGCCTTGTTTTTTTATGTTCTGTAAGTTCTTGGGATTTTGCTTTGTATCCAGCCTTGGTTAAGGTTGAAAGCATCGAATCAGAAAAAAAACTACCTGCAGTTTTGCTTAATTTTTGTTTTCTTTTTAACCTTAAGCCTGTAGTTAATTTCGGATTGATAAATCTAATAAATTTGCGCAATTCTTGAACACTGTTCACATTTGTAGATAGATTATTTGCCAATACTTTATTTGAATATTCTTCAACCAAAATTGGTGTGATATCGATTACGTTTTGTTCAAAACCGTACCACTTGCCAAATCTTATGACTTCTTTATTTGTAAGACCTTTTTTAGATGATTTACTTTTAGCAGATTTAGTTACAGTTATACTTTCGTAATATGCATTAATCATTTCACCCATTGTTTTATTTTCGGATTGC
>CAZYCG010000043.1:0-11235 GCA_964645865.1 uncultured Dehalococcoidia bacterium
CGCGTCTTCTTGTTATCCATGAAGTTTTCTCCGGACCATGTTTGCTTTCATCTATTAATCCGTTCCATTAAATTTTAAATCGAAATTCATGCTAGCATTCAGCAACAGGTACAGTCAAACGGGTTTAAGTTCTATAAATCGCGTTTGTTGAATATTCACTATATGTTCATTTACAATAGCAACAGGCGTTAATGAAAGTAATCTGTAAATAGAATTGGGATTTGCAAATGGAATTATCATTAAATGAAGTGCGGTCGATCGCCAAACTTTGTCGTATAAAATTGACTGAAAAAGAACTTAAATCTCTTCAAGATGATTTAAAAAACATATTCGAATACTTTTCAGACTTGGATGCTCTAGACACATCAGAAGTAGAGCCTACAGGATGGAACGTTCAGAACCAAAACGTATTGAGAGAAGATGTTGCGCATGATTCACTGCCTACAGAACAAATACTAAGCAATTCTCCAAATTCTGAAAAACAGTTTATTAAAGTAAGGCGCGTAATAAATTAATCATCATGCCTTTTTCTCCATTAACAGAATTATCTATAACCCAAGCTAACCAGATGTTGCTATCAAAGCAAATTTCTTCAGTTGAACTCACCCAAGCTTACATAAACAAGATAGAATCAATCGAGCCAAAACTTAGAGCATTGATTTCCATTGTACCCGAACTTGCTTTAAATCAAGCACAGTTGGCTGACAAGCAAATATCAAAAGGCTTGAAAAACGACCTTATCGGCATCCCGATGGTAGTCAAAGACAACATCTGCACAAAAGGAATTAAAACAACATGTGCTTCAAAAATGCTAGAAGATTTCGTTCCTCCATATAACGCGACCGTGGTAGATAAACTTTACAACAGTGGAGCTGTGTTAATTGGAAAAGCTAACCTAGATGAATTTGCAATGGGGTCTTCTACTGAAAACTCTTCTTTTTATCCCACTTCTAACCCCAAAGACTATTCTCGGGTTCCCGGAGGAAGTAGTGGGGGAGCTGCTGCTGCGGTAGCAGCAGACGAATGTATGTTTTCTATCGGCTCAGATACTGGAGGAAGTATCCGTCAGCCAGCTTCTCTATGTGGAACTGTTGGACTAAAGCCAACATATGGTCTTGTTAGCAGATATGGCCTAGTTGCTTTTGCAAGTTCATTGGATCAAATAGGGCCTCTTACAAAAACTGTAGACGATTCAGCTGCAGTCTTATCAGTTATTTCTGGTCATGACGATAAAGATTCAACATCAATCAAACATTATGACTCATATGATGTAAAATCAATCACCGAACCTACAATCAAGGGGTTGCGGGTGGGTATTCCAAAAGAATATTTTGTTAGCGGCATTGAACCTGCGGTAAATGAATCAGTTCAATCAGCTATTACCCTATTTGAAAAGCTAGGAGCAAAAATCGAAGAAGTTTCATTGCCACATACCAAATATGCCCTTTCAGTCTATTATATTATTGCTCCTTCTGAAGCATCTGCTAACCTAGCTAGATATGACGGTGTTAAATACGGCTATAGTGCTGACTCATCAGGTACAATGTGGGATGCATTAGAATCAACTCGGGGTGAAGGATTTGGAAACGAAGTAAAACGAAGGATAATGATTGGAACATATGCCCTATCCTCCGGTTATTATGATGCTTATTACCTCAAAGCCCAAAAAGTAAGAACGCTTATTAGCCAAGAATTTAATGAGGTTTTTAAATCTTACGATATTTTGATTACACCAACATCTCCAACTGTTGCATTTAAAAGAGGAGAAAAGACATCTAATCCAGTTGAGATGTATTTAAGCGACGTGTTAACAATTCCAGCAAACATTGCGGGGATCCCCGCAATATCTTTGCCTTGCGGATTTGACAATGGATTACCAATTGGTCTCCAATTAATGTCCGCTCCATTAAACGAATCTTTGTTGTTGAAAGTGGCTAAATCTTATGAAATTGCCTCATCTTGAATAATATATTTAGTCTATGCTCTGTTGCATGATAATTCTGCAAAGTAATTAAGCATTATTTTGGTAAATATGCCCGTATCCTATATTTAGGATTTATAATACTAAAATAAGGAGTTGGTATTTGGGGTTTACAAAAATGAACAACAGGATGTTTTTGTGGATAGGTGTTGGCATAGCTGCAATTGGCACTATTTTCTTAAGTGCCTCTATTTACTTCTACATTATTCAGTCTATTGATTCTTCAAAGATGACAACATTTGATTACGAAATTGCAAAACCAGATCCAATAAATAAAACTGCCGTCTTAAATCAAGAATCCAAGACTAGCAACAAAACAACGACTTCCTCCAACAACAAAATTTTCCTAAATGATTCCGAAGCTACTTTGGATAAACCTAAAGAAACTACCAATGTTGACACAAATCCAAAAGAAATCAGTGCTAATAATAGTGCTGTGCATAACATTTCATCATCTTTACCAATTATTTCAAAAACCAACCAACCTGAAATCACATCGGCTCCTACACCTGAGCGTGACAATAATTTTCGTTTAAAAAGCCCGGTTATTGCTAATGCAGTAAGCACTACCTCGCCAATGAATTTAAGCACTTCAACTGCTATAAAGCCGAAAGAAAAAGAACAAAAGAAAATTGTTAAAGAAAAAATGATTTTGCTTCCCGCGAATAATTCCCCTGCCCCAAATAAAGCATTTGTTGAAACAGAGCTTTTCTCTCCTTCATCTGATTTCACCCTTAGTAGCTCCGATAAACCGTACAGTCTTTTTATACCAATAATTGATTTAGAGGCGAATATAGCACCTTTAAACATAACAACGTTAAACGAAAGTCTTTCTTGGGAAACTCCCAATCGGATAGTTGGCCATATTCCCATAACTTCCATGCCTGGAGAGCTAAATCAGGGCTGGTATTTTGGACATTATGAAACTTTATTGACCAATGAAGGGAACGTTTTTAACGATTTGCCATTAATCGTTGATTTGCTAAAAAGCAGTCAACAAGTATTTTTTATGATTAACGCTGGAGACCATCAATTTCTTTACCAAGCTTATAAAACAGAGGTGGTTCACCAAGATGAATTGCAATTAACAGATTCACAAACAGCCGAAATTACCCTTGTAACCTGTGTTCCAAAATATAAATACGATCACCGCTTGCTGGTTACTGCATCATTAATTGGAATCAGAGCACTATAACTAGACCCAGGAGGCGATTATTTGCTAGATTTTTACAACATTAAAGATAGATTTCCAGATTCGTCCATTAAGTTTCAGTCGAAAATACGCGATGTTTTGGACAAAAATTTGGGTGGGCAAATTAACAATTGGTGGAATGAAAACAGAATCACCGATGAAATTAAAGATACGTTAGCGGAAATCGGGGCTTTTGGAGAACTCAAAGCCATAAACAACCACTCTCCATTAAATTCTCTCGAATATGGATTGCTCATGTATGAGTTAGAACGGATTGATTCCGGTATTAGAAGTATAGTAAGCGTGCAAAATGCTTTAACAATTTATCCTATAAAACAATATGGCTCAAGCCATTGCAAAAAAATTTACTTAGAGCAACTACAAAATGGCGATATTGCTGGATGTTTTGCCTTGACGGAAGATATGGGTGGATCGGACCCAAGCTCTATGAGAACGACATATAGTAAAAAGGGGGGTAATTATATTATAAGCGGCAAAAAATCTTGGGTAACAAATGCTCCTTTCGCTAAAGTAGCAATAGTGTGGGCTAAAGAAGCAAAAACCAAATCTATATCGGGATTTATTATCCCAACAGATTCGAGCGGGTTCAATATATACTCAATTGATGACAAGATGAGCCTCAGGCTATCTCCAACAGCACACGTAGAACTCGACAAAGTGTCAGTTCCCTTATCCTATAAGCTGTCTGGCGCTTCAGGCATTTCCTCTGCTTTATCTTGTCTAGCGCAAGCAAGATATGGCATTTCATGGGGCGTCTTGGGGGCTATTGAGTCCGTTTATCAAGAATCTCTTTCATTTTCTAAATCTAGGTCTACTTTTGGAACCAATCTTTCTTCAAAACAGTTGATTCAAAATAAGCTTTCCAACATGATTTCTATGCATACGAAAGGGCTTTTGTTAGCTTACCAACTTTCGGTTCTTTTAAACAAAGGCATGCCATCTGCAGCCCAAATTTCATTAGCAAAAAGAGACAATGCGAGAGCCGCTTTAGTTTCGGCAAGAAATGCAAGAGAAATTTTAGCAGCACAAGGAATCACCTTATCTGGAAACGTAATTAGGCACATGTTAAATTTAGAAACTGTCGACACGTATGAAGGCACATACGATATACACACGTTAATTTTAGGCAAATCCCTCACTGGCGACTCGGCCTTTTGAACTTGTTTGTAGTCAATCAGTTTCAATTAAGAATAAAGGATATCCAATGAAGGCTCTTTCAGGAATAACAGTTTTGGACCTTTCGACAATAGTTTCTGGGCCCTTTTGTACTCAAATGCTTTCTGACATGGGAGCTGATGTTATTAAAGTAGAACCGATAAAAGGCGACCCTACTAGATCATGGGGGCCACCTTTTATTTGTGAAGAAAGCCCTTATTTCATTTCTGTTAACAGGGGTAAAAAAAGTGTTGCTTTAGATATTGGTTCCGATGAAGGTCTAAAGCTCTTGTATAAATTAGTCCGAAAGTCTGATGTTCTTGTAGAGAATTTTAAACCTGACAGAAAGAAAAAATATGGTTTGGATTACGATAACATCAAAAATTTGAATACAAAAATAATCCACTTATCTATAACTGGTTTTGGACAAGAAACAAATCCAATATACGACAAGCCTGCATTAGATTTAACCATGCAAGCCCTAACTGGCATTATGAGTATCACTGGGCCAAAAGAGGAAGAGACGCCGGTTAGAGTCGGTGTTGCATGGCTAGATGTGCTAACAGGTCTTACTGGCGTTTCAGGCATCTTGTCTGCTCTAATAAGATTAGGTCGTTCCGGGGAAGGCCAATTCATTGATTTATCTTTGTTTGATGTTGCACTAATGAGCTCTATAAACATAGGCGAAACATTTCTTGTAAATGGTAAAGTTCCTAAAAGATTAGGTAGCGAACACCCTCAAATTGTCCCTTACCAAGCTTTTAAAGCCAAGGATTCTTGGTTTGCATTGGCTGTTGTTACTGAAAAACAATATGAAAGGCTTGTTAACCTTCTTTCTCCTTCAGTTCTAAATAACAATAGCCGTTTTTCTACAAACAGTAACCGGGTCACAAATAGAGAGGATCTTATAGGTATTTTGGCAAATATTTTCTCCAAAAATACTAGATCCTATTGGTTAAATAACTTTGCGGATTTCAACATCCCTTCATCTCCAATCAACAACATCAATGATGTGTTCGAAATGGAAATAACGAAAGAACGTAATAATGTATGGAAAGTAAACCATCCTACTATCGGTCCTTTACCATTATTGGCAAATGCCCTGCAGCACACCAATCCAAGTTCTGTATCAAACACAACGCCCCCTCCGTTATTGGGCCAACACACACATGAAATCCTTAGAGAGTTCGCCAATTTACCAGAAAAGGAAATAGAATTTCTTGATAATAACGGAAGCGTCTTTTGTTCGCGAAAAGATACCAAAATACCATTAGGCGATAATTCTGATGACTAATTTTAGAGTATATTTTGTTGTGTTTTTGGCGTTTTTGTTCTTCATTTGCGCCGTCATTTTTATAGCTTTCGGGATGTATAAAAAAGCCCCAATTACTGGATTAAGTGGAGCTAACATTGTCGGTAAGCCAGCTCCTGATTTTTCTATAATCCTCACTTCCGGCGAACATTTCAAACTTTCAGACAATCTAGGACAACCTACCATACTTAATTTTTGGAATCCTTATTGTCCTCCATGCGCTGAAGAATCACCTATTTTGCAAGAGGTATGGGCCAAATACAAGAACCAAGGAGTGCTGGTTGTAGGAATAGACTCTCCTGTAATTAATGCTCCTGAAGAAGCATCTTTAAGCTATATAAATAATTTCGGTTTGGATTTTCCTATAGGAAGAGATTCTGGAGCTAAAATAACTATAGATTATGGAGTTCTTGCATTACCTGTAACATTCTTTATAAATCAAAAAGGAGAAGTTCAATTTCGCAAAGTAGGACTTATAGCGCACGAGGAAATTACTGCTTGGTTAGATTCTTTAGAATTGCCGGCCAACTGAAACTCATGCTAACAGGACTGGTATTTATTGAATAAACAAAATAAACTTCATTTTAAAAGTTATAAGTGGTGTTATCGATAATGGACTTACCAAAAGGAGATTGGACCGGAGGACAATCAGACGCTACTCCCGCGTCCGAATATGATTTAAGATATGGGGAAAATATTCTAAAAGAAGAAAGTGGTTCATGGCCGCCGTATTTTGTAGTCACAAGTCCTAGTGCTTTTGAATCCGCTCGAGTTGCTCTTTCTTCATCTCCACTCGGGTTTAATTTTGCCAACACCCTTGATTGGAATCAATTAGATATTCTTACTTCATCTGTTCCAAATGGCACCAAATTAATTGTTGCAATTGGAGGCGGAATAGTCCTAGATGCTGCAAAATATGTTGCTCTCAAAACTTCTCTTCCTTTAATATTAGTACCCACTATTGTATCTACGGGCGCAATCATTCACAGCGTCTTCGCCAAATGGAAAGGTTTTTCCACGGTTGGCACTGTAGAAACATGGCCGTGGCTGGATGCCCACCACGTAGTAATTGATTATTCAGTGGTCAGAAATGCCCCTTCATATCTTAACACTGCTGGGCTCGGTGATATACTTTGCAGTCAAGCGGGAATATCTGAATGGGAATATTCTTCAAAACGAAATCTATCGCCTCCTGTTGATTCATCAAAAACTCTTTCTGTTCGCAACCAAAGAAATCACATCGTTGGCCACTTCCCAAATACTCTTGACGCAAACGGTTCTCTTACTTCTGAAAGTATCAAATTTATAATGGAATCAATTCAAAAAAGAGATTCCAATAGTATACAGAGTCCCTATGCACCCGGCACCGATCACATTTTTTGGCAATGCGTAGAATCAACAAACAATCGAGGGTGGGTTCATGGCGGAGGGGTTGCACTAGCGTCTGTTATTATAGCGTGGCATTGTGAAGAAGGCGTTCGTCAACTCATAAGCGACCTTGATGTTTGCCAGGTGTTATGGCGCCCCGCACAACTTAATATCGAAAAACATCATATACAGGCAGCCCTAGCTTTTGCTCCGGAGTTCTTTAACGACAAAGATAGTGGAAGAAATGTGAAATCAATCCTAAGGGAAAATCCGATTACCGGAAGTAGGTTTGAACAGCTCTGGATTTTTTTGAATTCTTAAACTTTCGAAATCTTCATTTTTTTCTTATTTTTGTTTTCGCTTTAACATGGAAATTGTTTAAGATTATTTTTTACTCAATATTATATTTGTAAAAATATTTGCCGCCGAGGTAACATTGTTTTTGATAAGCCAGTTAATAGACTGTTATTAATCCCATCACAGAATCATCGAGTGTTTGTTTATTATCTTCTGTTTGCCAGTCTACGTACCTCCGTTTTAAACTTTATCCCTTTATAGAGTTGCTTTCATTTTTCTATTTTTTTAAAAATATTTTTGTCTATAATTCATTATTTTCCTCTTGGCTAAACAAAGATTATGAGTGCTAAACTCGAATTTAATCATTAAAGATTATTGATTGAAAAGGACTTGCATTTGGAACTTGGAAAAAAAACTACTGATCCAAAGTTAATTTGGAAAGCCGTACTGGGAAAATTACAACTTCAAGTAACCAAGTCCAGTTTTGACACTTGGTTGAGCTCCACTTCCGGGCACAAGTTAGAAGGTAATTCTCTTATCATATCTGTGCCTAATAATTTTGTTGCCGAAATGCTAGACCAAAGAATGTATTCTATTATTTCATTAGCAGTCGAGCAGGTTCTCGGAAGAACTACCGATATAAAATTTTCAGTCATTGTATCTGACATCAACTCCGAAAAACCTATTTATAACAATCACCATCCCGATGAAACCGTATCAAAGGTTATTAACAAACCGGCTTTTTATAAAAAAAGTTGGCGCACATTTCAAAATTTTATAGTGGGAGACTCTAACAAACTTGCACATGCGGCGAGTTTGTCAGTTGCCGAAAATCCTGGCTCAGCATACAATCCTCTTTTTATTTATTCTGGCGTAGGTTTGGGAAAAACTCATTTACTTACCTCTATTGCCAGCTTTCTCAATAACTCAGGGTCTAATGCAATATACGTAACTGCCGAAGAGTTTACAAACGAATACATAAACTCTATTCGCCTTGCTAAAACGGACCATTTCAGAAATAAATATCGCTTTATTGACGCTTTATTAATTGATGATATCCAGTTTTTGGCAGGCAAAGAACAAACCCAAGAGGGATTTTTTCATACTTTTAATTCCCTAATAACAGCAGGCAAGCAAATTGTTATATCAAGTGATCGGCCAGCCAAAGAAATTAACCCCCTTCATGACCGCCTAGTATCAAGAATGTTAGGCGGCTTGATTGTAGATATACAGCAACCAGATTTAGAAACAAAAGTTGCAATACTCAAAAGCAAATCGGAATCATTAAACACCAATATCTCTGGGGAAATATTATTGTATTTCGCCGAACAGATAACATCAAACATAAGGGCTCTAGAGGGGTGTATCAACAAAATCAAGGCGTATAGTCAACTTACAAATCTTTCTCCAGACATGAGCCTTGCAAAATCTATTGTTTCAGAAATTTCTCCAGGATTAAAAAATTTTGTTGCTACTAAAACATCAATAATTGAATCTGTTTGCAGTCATTTCGGATTGTCTTCACAAATGGTTTTGGGGAATTCTAGAAATAGCAAATGTGTAATGGCTAGGCAAGTTTACATGTATATTTTAAGAGAGGATCTTAACCTTTCTTTGGCTGAAATTTCTGAAAACACAGGAAAAAGACACTCAAGTATAATATATTCCTGTAACCAAATAATAAATAATCTCCAATCAAATTCTTCTCTTTTAGATGATGTAACCTCGATTCGTTCTAATATAAAACGTAAATTAAGTAATTAACACTGAATTGACATGTTTTGTATTTATTGACAAAACTTACAATTACTGAATTCTATTTGACAATTAATTGACATCTCCGCAACAGTTTTATTCAGTCTATTGACTCACCTAAATGTTAAATTGGATTTTTAAATCATATTATTATTCTTCTTATTACATACATAGATACACTAAAGGAATACTTTACAGATATAATAAGAATAATCATGATAGATAGTGCAACAATCCATGTAGCTAGTGGTGCAGGTGGCAACGGTGCAATAAGTGGAAGACATGAAAGATATGTCCCCAAAGGTGGTCCGGATGGAGGTGATGGAGGTGATGGGGGATCGGTAATAATTTATGCTACAGAAAGTGTTACAACTCTTTATGATTATCGATATAGAAAAAAAATTAAGGCTGATAGAGGGAAAGATGGATCTTCCAATAAAAAACATGGTGCTAGTTCTAAAGATAAAAGACTAGCTGTTCCAGTAGGAACAATTGTGAAGAGAAATGACGGGTCCACTATAGCCGATTTACAATTAAATGAAAGTGAAGTTGTTGTGGCGGTAGGAGGTAAAGGAGGAAAGGGTAACTCAAGATTTAAATCTTCTATATATCAATATCCATTGATAGCAGAAGCTGGTGAATTAGGTGAAGAATTCGAAATAAATTTAGAACTAAAACTTTTAGCAGATGTTGCTTTAATAGGATCTCCAAATGCAGGTAAGTCTAGCTTGATTGCAGCAGTTACCTCTGCTCAGCCGAAAATCGGAGATTATCCATTTACAACAATAACACCCGTTTTAGGGGTGGTTCACCGTAAGTCGACAGAGTTTGTTATGGTTGATATTCCTGGATTAATACAAGGAGCCAGTAAAGGAATTGGTCTAGGCGATGAGTTTCTAAGGCATGCAGAAAGAACAAAAATCTTTATACATGTGTTAGATGTGAATGCAGGTGACCCAAAAGAAGTGGTAGATGGATATCAAAAGGTTCGGGAAGAGATAAGACTATACAAAAATGAATTGGCAGAAAGACAAGAGATAATTGTGTTGAATAAAATTGATTTAGAGGAAGGTCGCACAAACATCGATAAAGTGATAAATAAATTAGCAGTTCATGGAAAAAGAATTGTTGAAGTTTCGGCTGCCAGGAAACTGGGATTGGAAGAAATGTTGAATTGTGTAGAAGATGAATTAATATCTGGGAGAAAAATGAGTAGTTCCCGAAGTGATTCTGTTGAAACAGTTCCAATAATAAAACCACGGGCTATAGATGCAGAGCGAAAAATAATACGAACAAATAATAGTTATCGGGTTATTTATGATAAAGCTGTTCGCATAAGCAGGATGATAGATAATGATAACTGGGGTGCAAAAATGCAACTTTACGAAATGTTAAAGAAGTGGAGAATAATAGACCAGCTAGAAAATGCAGGATTACTAAAAGGACAATCATTTAGTGTCGGACAAATAGATTTTGAGTGGGAATGAAAATGAATGTAGGGATTTTCGGAGGCACATTTGACCCCGTGCATTTAGGACATATAGAAGTAGCAGCATATGCTAAATCAGACCTAAACTTGGATAAGGTGATATTTGTTCCTGCTGGATGCCCTCAATTAAAACCGGCACGCCCTGCAACAACCGGACTTCAGAGACTTGAAATGGTCAAAATGGCAATAGAAAATGAAGAAATGTTTGATGCTAGTGATATAGAAATAACGAGGAAGGGCCCAACTTTTACAATTGATACCATAAAGGAAATAAAAGACATTTATCCTTCTAGAACGCGGTTGTGGCTCATAGTGGGAGCAGATGCTTTCAGGGAGTTTAATAAATGGGAAAATTATCAAGAAATATTGAACCTTTCTCGTGTGTGCGTAGTTAGAAGAGAAGGAAATATTCAAGTTAAGGATGAATTTAACCACCTAAAAAAGTTAGTATTTGAACATAATGTTGTTTTCATAAATAAAATAACACAAAAGATAAGCAGTTCTAAAATAAAAGAAATAATAAGAAAGAAAGAAGTGGTAAAAAAATATTTAAACCCCAAAGTCCATGACTATATTGTTAGAAATGGACTGTATAGAACGGTTAAGGATACCTAAATGGAAAAATTAAATATACAGTGGATAAAAGCTGGTGAAAAATTAATACG
>CAZYCG010000043.1:11335-13129 GCA_964645865.1 uncultured Dehalococcoidia bacterium
AGAAATATGGGCGGAAGAGAAAAAATAACGAACCTAGGCCATAAATTTGCTTCAATATTAAAAGTAGATTCGAATGAAAAAATATTTGTAGAAGATTTTAACACTCAAATCTTTATTTGAAAATTAACCTGGCGGCGCATAAGAAAAAATGGGGATCAACAAAAGCCATTTCCTGACAAAGGCAATGTGGACAATATTAGGAATAGCAATATTTTTGTTAGCCGCGGCATTGAGGTTTTATGGATTGAATTGGGATGAAGGGTTCAATTACACACCACATCCTGATGAAAGAGCTATATTGATGAAGGTCATGGAATTATCTCCGGTACAAGAGATGAATTCCTTTTTTGACAAAGATAGCAGTAGCCTGAACCCAAAGTGGTTTGCCTATGGAAGCTTTCCTTTATATTTGTTGAAATTCACATACGCTATTTCAAGCCAACTAGACTTTTTTGAACAATATGACATTAGGACTATAGGCCGATTTATATCCGGAGCGGCAGATTTAGTTACATTGGGATTGGTATATTTGATCGGAAAGAGATTGTCAGGCAAATTTGTTGGAGTGGCTGCTGCGTCGTTGCTTGCAGTGTCGGTAATTAGTATACAAAACAGCCATTTTTATACAGTAGATTCTCTATTGACGCTATTCATAACGGCGAGTTTGTACTTAGCTGTAGAATTCACCAAGACAGGAAAAAATCGATATTTAGTTTTAACCGGTGCAATGATTGGATTCGCCTTGGGATGTAAAGTAAGCGCTTTTCCAATTTGCTTTTCTCCTATAGCGGCAATGTATGTGGTTTTTTTAACTAACAAAACTAAAGGTTCACATTTGAGTTTAAAAGATATCTTTATGCCGTTGGCGTATTGTTTTTCATGTGCTTTTTTGGTTTTAGTAATAATTCAACCATATATGCTATTAGATTGGGTGAAGTATAAAACAGATATTTTAGAACAAGCTGAGGTTGTATGGAGGATAAGAGATTATCCATACACACGCCAATATATAGAAACAACTCCCTACATCTATCAGGGCCTACAGCTAATAAAGTGGGGCTTAGGCGTCCCTTTGGGCGTTTTCGTTATTTTCGGATTGCTTGGGCAATTTGTGGGTAAGATGAGAATAAAAATCAATATCATTTATGTTTTTGCAGCTATCATTTTACCGGCATTTCTGTGTACTAATATCCCCTACCCTTACGGCCAGTTTTTGGGATTAGGCGTAGCGTTTTTATCGTTACTTGTCTTTTTCCATTTTAGAAGAGGCTATAACAAAAGCTTATTAGTAGTATTGGCTTGGCTTGTTCCGTATCTAATTGTTACTGGAGCCTTGGAGGCAAAGTTTTTGAGATATTTGTTGCCTGCCATTCCTGCACTTATAGTCATAAGTTGTGTTTGGGCAAAAGACTGGTTCAGCAGTTGGGCCTTTACGAGAAAAAAAGGAAAATTAGTTCCGGGATTGTTTTATGGATTACTATTTTTAATTACTTTATTTCAAGCGGTAGCTTTCGTTTCTATCTACGGAGAGAAGCATACTGCGGTTAGGGCATCTGAATGGATTAACGAAAATGTTGATTCGGGTAGTATTTTGATAAAAGAACATTGGGAAGAATCAATCCCGGAAATGTATAAGTACGAAATAAAAGAATTGCAGTTGTACGAGGATGATACAAAGGAAAAAATCGAAGAAGTTTCTAACATTCTATCTTCGGGACATTATCTGATCCTTTTTTCGAACAGGCTTTATGGAACCATCCCAAGATTATCCGAAAGATATCCCATAACAAGTGG
>CAZYCG010000044.1:0-12857 GCA_964645865.1 uncultured Dehalococcoidia bacterium
CAACCTCTCAGCCATCTCTTTACCGCTTTGAGTAATTGCACCATTCCTAGTATAGATAACTGGCAAACCAAGTTCACGGAAAAATGAAATTAATTTACGGGTATTTGGCAAGACAAAATCAGATATACGCTTATTCCAATATTCAACTATATAAGGATATTTAATACCATATTCAGAAGTTGAATCTTTTACCAAATCACCTTTTTGTATATCTATCACTAATAAAGCAACTTTATTAGTTTTCAAGTCAAATTTAGTTGCCTGCTCATAAAACGGCCATTCGGAATCAAAATCTTCAGCTTTCCAACTCATCAAGCATCTCCTAATCCTCTAAATATGATTAATGATTAATTACTACCACTACTTGGGACTCCATAGCACCAATGACTCCAGAGCTGAGTCTTAATTATTTCATCTAATGGCTCACCAGGCGGTTTTGAAAGTTCCAGCATAAAATAAATATCGAAACGATTTAATATATTTCCATCGGTTTGTGAAGTATTCCAATCTCTGCAAAGATATTGAGCATAATTTTCCATTTGGACAGTATTTGGTTTCCGCCTTATTGAGGTTAAATATTTACGCCATCTATTGTTTTTATAAGTAGAAGACACTACATCGGGTTTATCCCAATTCACCTCACCCAATGTCTTATTATACACATCAACTTTTTCTCCACTCGTTAACTCCCCTTCTATGACATACCACCCATCATCCATGATCGGATACGGAGCAAACAAATTCCAAATTTGATACAAATGAAGACTATGTCCTGGTATATATAAAAACGTTGGTCCTGTTGCAAAAGGAGCCATACTATCATAACGAACCCTGAGTGTTCCCAGATTCCAAAAAACTATATATAAGATAGCTATACCCGCTAAAACACTACCAAACTTTGCCAATGTATACGAATATTGTTTGAATTCTAATTTCGATATAGCAAAAATCATAATAGTTTTGGTATATCTGATGAACTCACAAATTTCCGAAACAACAACATGTCTAATACGACTCGGGAACCAAAACAATAAAACAGAAATCAGCGGCGAAATCTTAACCAATCGTTTAATTGCATCAAATCCATAATATACTTTTTCGGCATCATTTTTTAAAACAAATATTTGCCTATGTTCTTTAATACCCAATTCTTTAGCTTTATTAGGAGTTATTTCTTTAATTTCCAATTTACTGTAACTTAAAAATGACCGCATCAACAAAGCAATTTTGTAAGTCACTGATGGGCCTTTCCCACAATATAAAATCAATTTTTCCGGCATTAATCTATTGGCAAATCCAGACAATTTATCCCAAAATATAGCAGGAATAAATATCAACCAAGACATTATCGAAATATATGGGAATAATCCTAAAGCCATAAAAAGTGCGAAACCTAAATGCATCAATATAAACGAGGAAGAAACAAAAATCCTCCAATATCTGTTGAACCAAGGCACAAATATTAAAAATGGTCCTATTAATTCCAAGCAAAGACTTGAAACAGTCAATAACGGCAGGACCACCTCATTTTTTGCCAACATCAAACCTATACTTGAAACAAATATTTCAGCGTTCAATATATAATGAACTGCCGAATAATCATCTGTCCACACAGGATGCATTTTAAATAAAAATGTAGCCCAGTAAACTATTACTACCTGTGCAATTAATGCAAAAGAGGCAACAGAAAAATGATATTTACCATCAGGTCTTTTTGTAGTGTTCATAGCTGAATCAACCGACCATACAGCACCCAAAGGCAAAAATATTGACCAGAACAAGAAAAGCCGTAATATATCATCTCCACCATTTAGAATTAAAGGATTTCTCGCATGTAGAGAAACCGTGAAAATAAAAAGTAAAATAGTGGATATACGAGTTCGATATCCAACGAGTAACAAAAAAGCAAAAATCAAATTTATTGCAAAAAGTATTATCTGAAATACTTCACTTCCATTAGCTAAGTGAAAAGAAACGAAAAATTGTCTTGTAATAGCAGTAACTTCATCAAAACGTTGCAAAACACCTGCATCAGTGTAATGCGCAGTTAAATCAGTTAACCGCATACACAAATCAATTATCAATATAATTGACAATGCTACTCTAAGTAGGGCAAGTGACCTGTAATCAATACCTAAGATCTCAAACGCTGAATCAAATCGAAACTTATCTTGAACCTTTCTTATAGTAAGCAACGATAATAACCTAATGAAGTTTTTTTATATCGAATTAAAATAAGCATATATATATGTACTAACTTAATATTTTAGAATTTTTCGCTCCAATTTTCAGGCCAATCATTGTCGCCAGGATATTCCAAATCTGAATGCCATAATTCATGTTTTGACATAGTGTATTTCTTATTATTCGGAACATCTAACTTCGCTGGTAAAGGATAAATTTTACCGGGAACACCAACAACCAAACTTTTAGGCGGAATATCTTTGGTAACCACTGCACCACCCGCCACGAAGCTCCTTTCACCTATTGTAATCCAAGGCATAATTGTAACACCACCGCCAATAACAACATCATCTTCAATAGTAGCACCTTTAGTGGGATAATCATCTGGATATCCTCTAAATGGATATTTCCCATTAGTAAACGTAGTTCCAGGACCAATAAAAACATTGTCCCCTATCCATGTTCTAGAAGGTATGTAAACATTAGACATAATCCTGACGCCATCTCCTACTCTTACAATCCCCTCTATTGTTGAGTGATTCAATATACTGCAATAATCACCTAATTTAACTCGAGCCCTTATAACTACATAATGTTGACTTTGAAAATAATCTCCGATTTTCACATCACCATAAATTACAGTACCTTTTCTCAAAAAACAATTTTTACCAATCAAAGTGGGACCACATTTTTCATTTACTTTAAATCCAAGTGAAACATCTTCTTCAATCTTTGCTCCAGGACCTATTACAGTATTTTCAAACAATGCTTCTTCCATAATCAATCCTCACTATCAAATTGTTAATTAATAAAATTAATGTAATATTATTTGCTAAAACAATTATTGGAGATGTTTTCTGATATCGAGACCCAAATATCTATTAAAATATTTCCATTAATTTGATTGTTAATATATCCTTTTAGGAAGTTTATTTATAGGGTATTAAATTTGATTCAAACTTTATCAACATTCTTTGCATCTGCCATTCATCGACTATTCGAACCTGCCAAATTCAAATTAGAAACAGATAAAGCACAATATTTGCTTGGTGAAACAATCGTAACTGACGTCTTTATAAATCCAAATCAGAATTTAGTAATAAACGATTTGTCTTTATCCATGGTTTGTTTCGAAAATTCCACAGAAGTTTTCACCCGGTCAGAAGTACCTAAAGCAGGACCAGGGATTTTAACAAAAAACCGACAAGATATTCCTCTTGATCCTATCAACACTCAAGTGGTTAAAGAAACCTCCAAAAAACTTCTGGAGCAAAAAGAAAAATCACACAAACATTTACAAATAAATCGTAATCAAAACTTTACAATCACATCCGAACTTAAAATTCCACGAGTATTGCCACCTCATTCGGTAGGCAGTAAATTGAAATGGGAAATCCATTTGACGATTGATTTGGAACATCATAAACAAAGTCGTTCACTTAAATATCCGCTCGAAATATCCTCTCACCCGCAAAACACTTAAAAAACAAAAGAAGAACTTAAACAGGAAACCCTGTTCAAATCCTTCTTTTAATACTACAATTTTCCCTAAACGAAAATCAGGCTAATTTACTAACTAGCTTTTTCCTATTCGGAATATTTTCGTTCCACAGTTTGGACATTTACCCTGAGTAGCAGGTCGTCCATTTTTCAATGTTACACTCTGAGGATCACTAATCTCTCTTTTTTCTCTGCATTTTAAACAATAAGCCTGCATACAAATTCCCCCTATCTGAATTTCGTTTATTCTAATACAAATAATTGCTAAAACAATAGTTATTTTAGTTGAAATACCCCTTACAATTACAAATAAATGCTATAAATACATATTTACAGTTTAAATTCATCAATTTTGTGTTAATAGAAAGTTAATTGAAAGATATAAAAATTCTTACAGAAAATAAATCTAATGTGTTCGGGTGTATAGTTTTTGGAGAAATAATTTATGATATATATAACAACATACCTCAGCTTGGCGGTGCTGCTCTAAACTATTCATGGTATTTATCACAATTGGGGATAAAAGTCCTACTTATCAGTTCAATAGGCAACGATGACTTGGGTAAAAAGGCATTAGAAAAAATCAAATCAAACGACCTTATCTCTTCTTCAATAACTGTAAGCGACATGAAAACCGGAATCGCTCAAATAATTGGAACTGTGAAAGAACCGGATTTTATCATAAACGAAGATGTTGCTTGGGACAAAATCAACGTGCCTTCCAATATAAATAATTACCATGCCAAATCTGTTTATTTTGGAACACTATCACAAAGAACGAAATTCAATCAAAATTCTCTTAAACAGCTTTTCCGACTAAAAAATAATCCCTATAAAATGTTTGACTTGAATTTACGCAAAAATTACCATACCAAACCCATTATCGAATATTCTCTACATCAAGCAAATTTTGTCAAAATGAACCAAGTAGAATTTGAATACATTCGTAGATTACTAAAAATACAATCACCAGATGATCTTTTAAGCATTTACAATATAAACACCATTTTAATCACCAATGGCAACAAGTCAGTAAATTTAATAAATAGCGAAACATCAATGACCGCTTTACCTCCTCTATCGAATACAATAGACACAATAGGTGCTGGAGATGCATTTTTTGCTACATTTACAGCATGCTTACTTAAAAACCTTAGTGTAGACCAAATGCTATCAAAATCATGCGAAATCGCATCCTACACTACAGAAAGAAAAGGATCTATTTTCGATTTACCTAGGAATTTCAAGAACTTCTAATACAAAGGATATAGTGATGACCTCTGATATCAACAATTCCAAAATCTCTCTCAATGACTTTAGCGAATATGGATTTTGTTTCGCATGCGGTCCCAAAAACAGTTCGGGGTTAAATTTATTTTTCAAACATAAAGGTAAAGGCGTGGAAACAAGTTTCCAATTCGATTCTAGATTCCAAGGATTTCCAAATTATATGCACGGTGGAATAATAAGTACTATCCTAGACGAAACGATGAATAGAGCCGCGCTAAGCCAAAATTATTGGGTCTTAACCGCACAAATGGAAGTCAAATTCAAACAACCGATCATACTCAATGAGAAAATATATGCTTACGGTGAAATCAAACGCAAAATAGGTAAATTACTTTTAATCAAATCTTTAATAAAATTACAAAACGATTCCATAGCAGCAACCGCAACTGGGCATTTTTCGATTATCCCTGAAGTTAAATTAAAAAATATGACTAAAGATTACCCCCAACTAGCTAATCAATGGATGAATTATCCTGATTAGTAAAAAAGGAAGCTATTTAAAAAATAACTTAGCAGGCGTATCATTCAATATTTTTTGCTTATCAGTGTCAGATAAACCTAATTTATCTCTAACAAGAGAAATAGAATCCTCATAAGTTGCCAAAACAACTTGATAAGGAGAATCACTTCCCCACATAAGTCGATCCGGACCAAATGCATCTATAATCCGGTTTACAACAGGAATCAAATCTTCGTAAGGAGGATTTTTCTTTCCTTGGGAATGAAGTCTTGAAATTTTCACATACACATTAGGGAATCTCGATAAGGCACAAAGCTGATCAATATTATGATCATTTGCTGGTTGCATTTCAGCTAATCTGGTCATGTGGTCAATCACAACAGTTGTATCTGGATATTCGCTACACATTCTATCTATTTCAGGTACTCCTGGGGGGTGCGTTATAGGACATATAGCCTGACCGGTTTGAGCAGCTACTTTAAACATTTTTTCATAACCAGGATGTTGGAGCCATGTTTCAACATCTGCTCCTGCTCCGATTCGGAAACCCGTTATACCTTGTTCCAAAAGACCTTTCATATCAGATTCTATCGTTTCACCATCATGGTCTACTTGCCCTATCCCACCAAAAACTCCAGGGAATCTTTCAATAGTATCAGTCAATATCGTATTATCAGGTCCATAATTTCCTATTTGGACCATTACTATTCGGCTTACACCAGAGGGCTTAGCATGTCTAAGTATATCTTCTGGCATAAATTCTTTCGGCTCAAAATCTTCTAAATCACTACCAGGGTATCTTTTCGTATCTTGAGTCCATATATGAATGTGCGTGTCTATCCAAGTCATTACTTTGTTCCTCCATTAAAACAACCTATATAATTTTAAAACGATTCAAGTTTACATCTATGAGCGCGTGGTGTATATCTGAACACGGTGCCTATTGGATTCTACAACATACAAATAACCCATCGCATCTATATCCAATCCAACTGGACCCCAAAAATATGGTTCAGTTTGCGAAGATATTTGATATCGAGATTTATTCAAATGGTCAGGTAATTCAGGAGTTAAATTTGAATTAATACGATGTTCCCATTCATCCGGATTGGAATCAAAGAAATCTTTCGCCCACTTCGATAAAGTAGCTTCTCCATTTAATATCTGTACAAGATCTCCGGTTTGGTCAAATATTTGAATCCGTTCATTACCCCAATCAGATATATAAACATCTCCTACATCATCTACAACAACTGCTGATGGCCTGGTTATTGGATTTATACGATTATCTTGCGAACCAAACATCATTATGAACTTGCCTTCATTATCAAATTTTTGTACCCGGTCATTCCTCCAATCAGCAATATAAATATTGTCCTCTTTATCAACTCCAATACCCCAAGGCATATTAAATTGACCTATATCATTACCTTTATCACCCCATTGAAGGACAAAATTACCCGATGAATCATATTTTTGTATTCTATGATTAAATTGATCTGCTACAAAAGCATTATCATTTGAATCAAATGCTATTCCTGAAGGACCATCAAACTCACCATCACCAATACCTTTATTCCCCCATTTAAACAAAAATTTTCCTGACAAATCAAAAACTGATACCCTATGCAAATATTCGTCGGTCACATGCAATCTATCCTGTTTATCAAAAGCAATAGCCACCGGCAACATGAATTGCCCATCTTTCGATCCACCACCACTTCCAAATTCGCCAATATATTCCTCTTCTATATTAAAAATCCCTATCCGGATAGCTGGACGTCTTGTGGTATCACAACGGTTTACAACATATATATTCCCGTTACTTGCTACTGACACACTATAAGGATTTGCGAAGCCTCTACCATTAAATCCATTATTGCAAATCCCAATGGTTTTGAGATATTTTACTCTATCAATTTTTGTACTCATTATCACAACCCTGATTGATTTAAATAATTAACAAATATTCTGCAAATCAGGCATTTTTTATTATCATGCCATCTGAAATTCTGGTGAAGCTCCAATAAGGCTTAATAGTTCGCCTACTCGTTTGTCATTTTTACTTTCGTTTTTCTCGTTTGACAAATCAATATCCCCATCATTAGCGACATGCTGTATCAAAACTTTTCTAGTTTGATCGGACACCTCTATAGGACCTACTAGATCCAAACAAGAATCCAAAAGTTGTTCAGGAGTAAGACTATCTTCATTAGATTGTTTCAAACAATCTAAAATATATCTGATTCCAGGATTATTGGTGTTTCCCAGTTCCCGCACTACAAAATTGATTCTTTCTACCAAAGCACCACTATCAATCCATTCAACGCCTTCATGCCAACCTTCTACTGTAGGAGGCTGTAATAATCCCTGTCCCATGAAAAAACATATTTTTGCAACTTCTTCAATATCTAATGTTGGCGAATTATATGAACCAGCTATTTTTATTGCTCCAACGACTAATTCCACTGGACCTTTCACTCGATCATAACGACATTGGCTTGACTTGAAATATTCGGAATTAAATAAACATCTCAAAACGGCTCTTATCTCATGATTTGATTTAAAATATTCCTCTACCATTTCATCTACTACTTTTCTTTTCGGTTCATCATCTATTTCATCAGCAGCAAAAAACTGAAAGAGGCGAGAGCAAATAAATTTAGCGGCATCTCGATTTTTACAGATGATATTTACAATTTCTTCTCCATCAAATTGTCCTTTTTCACCTAAAAATTCCTTTACTGCACCATCATGATCATCATCTTTATATGCAAAATGCCATGCAATCCTACCATAAGGCCATATAGAATCCTTCGTAGCTCTCATACTCATGTAATCAGCATTACCCAAAGTCCAACCAGTAAATGCCCTTGCACATTCTTTTATATCATCCTCAGTATACGCACCTATCCCTAAAGAAAATAATTCAAGAAGCTCCCTGCCGTAATTTTCATTAATGGCTCCTTTATGATTATCCTGATTATCCAACCATACTAGCATGGCAGGATCTTTAGAAAGCTGCACAAGTATTTCATCAAATTTGCCTAACCCATATTCTCTGAACATATCAATTTGGTTAAGCAATGACCTAGCTTGATTTAATTTAGAATAACCAGTAGCAAATAAACTATGCCAAAACAAAGCTATTTTTTCCTCTAAAGGACTATTGGTTGTAATCATTCTGTACATCCAATAAGATGCCGCTCCAAAAAGCTCTCTCAACTCTGATTGATCAACGTGATAACGTCTTATTATGTCATCAGGAAGATAATCGGTACTTATTGGATTAAGTAATTTTTCAACAGTGGATTCATATCCGATTGCCTGATATGTCTCTAATTCTTGCCTGTTTGCAGTAAAACCTGCTCTTCTCAACAAATGTGCTAATTCTAAGTTATCACATCCCATTACTACTCACCTCAATCAATATCTTTATTAATTTTAAGCACTTGCATCCTATGCCTGTTCCTATCAACCACAATTACTAAATCATCATGGTAATTTTCTACCGAAATGGGAGACCAGAAGAATTTCTCTGTGCGATAAGACTGTTCATTCAAATCCCAGCCCTCATCCAACTTCGGCTCGAGATCAGATTCAGCCCGAACTGAATTTTCATCCGGATTAGAATTCAAAAAATCTTGAGCCCACTTTGAAATCCCTGCATCACCTCTCAAATTCTGAACCAAGCTGCCACCTGAAGATATCACTTGAAGTCGATGGTTCCCCCAATCGGTCACATACATGTACCCATTAGAATCGACGCTAACATCAGAAGGCCTCCTTAAATTATTTGAATCCTCATTATTATTCCCGTATTCTCCCACAAACTCACCATTATTTGTGAATTGCTGGATTCTATCATTTCCCCAATCAGCAACATAAACATCACCTGAATTGGATACTGTTATACCCCAAGGCATATTAAACTGCCCTTGCCCATTACCTAGTTGCCCAAATTCTAGGACACATTCGCCTTGTGGGCTTACTTTTTTGATATTACTAGCTCCATTATCCACTACCCATACACAGTTTTCTTTATCAGTCGCAATTCCGGCCGGCTTTAAAAATTCAACTCTTGAACCATTTCCAGATTCCCATTTTTCAATGAATTTACCATCGAGGTCAAAAACGCTGACCCTATTGAGGTGTTCATCTGTAACATAAATTAATCCATCCCCAGAAATCGAGATTGAAGTAGGCCATATGAACTGTCCATCTTCAGCACCATGAGAAGCAAAAACACCATAATATTCACTTTCAATGTCACACATTAGAACCTGCACGCCTCTTGTATCTCCATCATGACTCCTCCCAAGAACAAACAACTTATTATCAGGAGCAACTGCGACATCTACAGGATAATAAAATCCTCTGCCTTCCATGGCAGCTACGCCAATAACAAAATTGTAATCGAGCCTATCAATAACCATAGGATTTCCCTTAATTAATACTTTTTATGAACAAACGGGACGCCAGAAGCATCAGGCCCTCTGGTAATCAGGTGTGGAAGCAATCAATCGTAAAATGTTAGAGACGTCACTTTCATCCAAATCTCGTACATTGAATCCATCTGCAACTTGGCTGGACAAATGATTGATTAATTCTTCCCTACTTTTATCCGTCAAATAAACAAAACCTAATTCATCGGTGCATTTATCAATGAATTCGCCAGGTTCTGTACAATCAAACTCCATTAATCTTAATATAATATTTTTGATTCCCGGCTTGGTCGAATCTCCAATCTGTGCTGACGAAAAGTTAACTCGTTCAACTGTAGTACCGGTATCAATCCACTCTAACCCTTGATGCCAACCTTCTACAGATGGAGGGTTAATTAATTCCTGTCCCATTACATTTACCTGAGAGGTATACTCCATAATTTTGGGGTTAGGCCCAGTTATTTCTCCGGTAACCCTCAAAATACTAGTAACCAATTCTGCGGGACCTTTTATTTTAGTATTTCTAATATTTGATGCTTTAAAAAAATCTGAGTTAAATAAAAATTTTAAAACCTCTCGAATATTATATCCACTTTCCAAATAAACCTTGGTAAGTGCTTCAATAGCTTTTGCATCTCTTGGTTCCTCATATGGCCATTTAGTCACAGGAGGTTCATCCGCAACAAAATAGCTATAAAGATGCCTAGATATAAACCTTCCAGTAGCTTCTTGTTTACAAATAATCCTAACTATGTCTTCACCATTAAAATTACCTTTTTCGCCTAAGAAACACTTTTCTCCATCATCATGGTCGTCGGCAATATATTGAAATTCAAAAGACATTCTTCCATAAGGCCAAAGGGAATCATTTTGGGCTTTTAATCGAACATAATCTTTATTTCTTATCGTCCAGCCCGTAAAAGCTCTTGCGCATTCTTTTATATCATCTTCGGTATAGTTACCCACACCCATTGAAAATAGCTCTAACAGTTCTCTGCCATAATTTTCGTTGATAGCACCTTTATGATTATCGTCATTATCTAACCACATCATCATTGCAGGATCAGTAGAAATTCCCATTAAAATGTCATACATATTACCTAACGCAAGCTGCCGAAACATCTCAATCTGATTGTTCAATACTTTGCCTTGGGTTAATTTTGAATAGCCAGTGGCAAAAACACCGTGCCAAAACAAAGACATCTTTTCAATCAATGGTGTATCAGAAACCGTCATATGATAAAGGAATTTTGACTGAGCCCCAGACATACCCAATCCTCCGGAAAAATCTGGGCAATGTCTGTAGAGAACATCATAATCTATCCCATTACTAGTATCAGAATCCAAAAAACCATCTACAATTTGTTCGTAAGGTATGGAATCTATATTTTCCAGTTGATGTGCCGTAGTTCCAAATGCAGCCCTTCTAAACAAATGAGCTTTCAGTTGTAAATCCGATTGCGTTGATACCATTCTACCTCCCTGAATTCAAAGATATATTTGTCTATAAATCCGAATCAAACATTAAAAACTAATACTTTTAATGACCATTCTTTATAAAGTCAAATTTATCAAAATTTCCATTTACAATCTCCGGAGCATCTAGATGCAACCAGTCTTCAAGCAAAGTAGTGTATGTCTGCCTAAAATCATTATTGAAATGCAAATCTCCATCAAGGTGATCTTCAGGTTTCAAAGAAGGATATTCTCCGTACATACCACCTTTGACAGAATCACCAATAATAATCGCTATTCCGCCTGAACCGTGATCAGTTCCGGACCCATTATCTTTAATCCTTCTACCAAATTCTGAAAACAGAAATAAGGTTGTATCTTTACCTCTACCATGCTCATGTACATCATCCATAAAATCCCCAACCGCACCATCTACTTCTCTCCAAAGCTTTTCATGGGTTTCTAGCTCTCCAGCATGAGTGTCAAAACTACCATGCTGAGTATAGAAAACACGTGTACCTAAATCAGCAAACATTACCTGAGCAGCACTCTTTAGACTTTGTGCCATTGGATCACTGGCATATTCAACTGAAGATTCGTACATAGCAGGAGCTGTCCTTAAAATATCCGCACCCTTTAATGCATCAGTCCCAGTTTGACCTAAGAAATCCATTACAGAATCTTTACCTTGTGCCCCTCCATACATTTTAGCAAAAGTATCAAGAGCGAATTTTCTCAAAAAATCATCTTGAATATCGGGGAATAATCCATAAGTCTCCAAGTCACCCACAGACGCAACAGGCACACCTCTACAACCTAATGCCCTTGGCAAACCTCTTCCAAAATTAACACCAGTCAGTACATTCTCACTTTTTGGATCCATATCCCTTATAGCTCTGCCAAGCCAACCTTCTGTCCCTACATCATCTGGTAAAGCCGTGTGCCAAATATCCATTGACCTAAAATGCGACCTATTGGGTTGAGGATAACCTATACCATGGATGATGGCTACTTTACCTTCATCCCATAAACGTTTTATAGCTTCCATACCAGGCCTAAAACCCAATTCGCCGTTTATAGGAAGAACATCTTCGGGATTTATCTTAACGCTCGTCCTAAAATCATTATAAAAACCATTGGTGTAAGGAACAATTGTATTTAAATAATCATTCCCTCCGGATAATTGAAGAACAACTAAATTATTATCTACAGCTGATTTGCCATTAGTAGCCATAGTTACCTCCCTAGTGCAATCGTGATTTGGTTTATTCAATCTAAAAATAATTTGAAAATAATCTACACCAAGGCTTATCTGGATTCAATACAAACCACCATCAAACTTAAGGTTTATTTTCTCATATTGCTAAAATAAACATCCTAAAAAGTATAGCGACATGGCTTTAAGTACAAGATATTTATAATAATGACATTTTCAAATTAGAACGCATTTAAAAATTAGGCGCCATGAAAAACAAATATACTTTAAAACACTTACTTCACCAACCTGAAAAGATTATAAAAGA
>CAZYCG010000045.1:0-3966 GCA_964645865.1 uncultured Dehalococcoidia bacterium
TACTTGACAAGTTTAGTCTTTTTCTTATACAAATACAAAAACTTTGGGGTATGATTCATTAATTCGTAGGAGAAGGCGCAACCTATCTTACAGCGGAATATTGAGTTCTCTATCTGTAAATGCTACATACTTAATACAGATATTAAGCTAATATTTCTCCTTCGATCATGTGAAATTCATACATATGATCTAGGAGATTTATTATGGTAACAGAAGCTTTAAATAGCCAACCGGATTTCGAACCGCAAATAATAGATTTTGCACAACAGACAGCTCAACCAGAGCGTGTCGGCAAACACGTTCCAAAATATTTATGCCCTCGGTGCCAGACAAAATTAATCATTGGCTATGATGAACCTGAGTGTAGTACCTGCGGCTATGTTGACTATGAATATGAACCAAGGCCAACTACCGACAATAAATCTATATTAAGCTCAGCAACAAAATTTATATTAAGATACATAGGCGATTTTGAAAATCTATCTAATACCATAGCAAATGTTAAAGTAGTTAGAGTTAAAAACAGAGTGGTTTATTCAGTAGAATGTCCTTTCTGTTTAAATCCCATGGAACAATCTTCATTATCTGGAAAAAGAGCCGAAATAAGAGAACAACGATATAAATGTGAAAAAGGACATCGAGTTTCTTTACTTCCTAACAAAAAACATAAAGGTTTAGGATGGAAATAAATATATCCTTAAGTTAGCATTCAATAAACTATCGCGATTCCTTTTATCAGATAATAAAAATATCGAGTGAATGTCTAAATTTACAGAATATATTTCAAAACAACCTGACTCTGTTACTTTCGTTTGCGATTTTTCTCCTCCCAAAGGTGTCGATTTTGATGAATTGAACAAGGTTTCATCATTGAATGCAGATTTTATTTCTGTAGCTTATAATCCCGGTAAATCAGTCCGAATAAATTCAATCCAAGTTGCCCATTGGATAAAACAAAATTCTAAATCTGAAGTTATATTTTCTATGAGCTGCCGAGACATGAATAAACTAGCTATACAGAGTCATCTATTGGGTGCTCAATTATTGGGACTAGACAACTTATTGATATTCCAAGGAGATTCGTTTAATTCAACAGAAAGTAACAACGTAAAAACTGTCATGGATTACAAATCTACTGAATTAATTCATGCTGTAAATATGATGAATAATAAATCAGATTATAAAGGCAATGAACTTTCAAATCCGACTAATTTTTGCATAGGTTCAACAATTGACCTGAACAAACATTTAGACAATGAAATCCAACTAACCAATAAAAAAATCAGATCTGGAGCAAAATTTTTTGTACTACAACCAATCTTCTCAATTGACGTATTGGATAATTTTTTAGAGACTTACGAGAAGGTTTTTCAATCAACTTTAAATGTACCGCTTTGTATTGGAGTCCAAATTCTAAATGATACTACAAAATCATTCGGTCACGTACCAACCAAAATAAAACATCAACTCGAATCTGGAAAATCTTCATTAATGATTACATCAGAATTTATTGAAAATATACTATCTCATAGTAAGTTCAAATGTATTTACTTATTGCCATCACTATTACCTGACGGAAATAGAGGATATGCCGAAGCATCAAAAATAATAAGTTCCTTCAGCTAAATAACCATATGCA
Organism: uncultured Dehalococcoidia bacterium; assembly: GCA_964645865.1. Lineage (GTDB taxonomy): Bacteria > Chloroflexota > Dehalococcoidia > Lucifugimonadales > OSU-TB39 > OSU-TB39. Next base: position 1,640 of record CAZYCG010000045.1, read on the forward strand.
AAAAAGTTAACTGAATTACACTGTTTGAACCAATAAATTTATACTGGTGTAAGATCTTTCACATCTAGATTTAAGGCCGCATGTTGCTCATCTGCATGATAAGAGCTTCTAACTAAAGGTCCACTTACAACATGTTTGAATCCAATTCCTCTACCTATATCAGCCAATTCATTGAATTCTGAAGGGGTGTACCATTTTACTCTTTCTATATGTTTAGACGATGGTTGCAAGTACTGGCCGATTGTTAACAAATCACAACCAACTGATACTAAATCTTTCATGGTTTGCTTTATCTCATCAATTTGTTCACCAAGTCCAACCATTATTCCTGATTTAGTTACAGAAGCACTGTCCAATGACTTAACTGTTTCCAGTAGTTTAAGTGATTGATCATAATCTCCCTTAGGCCTTACTTGTGGAAAAATGCTCCTTACAGTTTCGATATTATGATTAACTGTATCGGGACTAACTCCCACAACAATTTCTAAAGCTGATTTTTTTCCTTCAAAATCTGGAATCAAAACTTCAATTTTACATTCAGGCAACCTTTTTCTAATGTGATGCACGCACTCGGCAAATACTTCTGCCCCCCCATTTTCCAAGTCGTCTCTATTAACAGAAGTTATAACAACATATTTAAGATTCATTTTTTCGACCACTTTAGATAATTTATATGCTTCCAAAGGATCTAAGGACAACGGCTTACCACTTGTTACCGCACAATACCTACATGCTCGAGTACAAATATCTCCTAATATCATAAAAGTTGCAGTTCCTCTATCCCAGCAACCACCAATGTTAGGACACCTCGCCTCTTCACATACCGTATGAAGGTTAGAACTTCTTAACATTTTTTGGATTCGGAGGTAATTCTCACCCCCTGGGATTTTTACTTTTAACCATTCAGGCAATGATTTTTTAGGTTTATCCATTTATCTAGTCCTTAACATAAATGATATCAGAAATACTGTCTGTTACCCATAATTAGATATGCTATATTAAACCAACCCCAAAAATAATTTGGTTAGCGCTGAGTGAATGACAAAAAAACAATTTTATCAATAGAACCAAAAGCTAATGATGAAGGAGATTTTACAGCTTTTCATCAAAGCAAAATGATTCCGGTTTTTGGTGCTATTCCCAACGAAAAGGTTTTATGCAATATTGTTGAAAATAAAGGCAGTAAGCATAAATATCAAGTACAAGCTTGGGTTTCAAAAGTCATAAAACCCTCACCTTATCGCATAACTCCGCCTTGCGGTTATTTTGGAAATTGTACAGGATGCCAATGGCAACATATTGAATACACATATCAACTCCAATTAAAGCAATCATTTATTGAAAATTGTACAAACATTTACCCGAATATCCGTGGTATTAAGATATCTTCTACTCTACCTAGTCCAAATTTGTTTGGATATCGGAATCACGCCAGATTTACTGTTCGCGAAAAAGGCTCACTTGGATTTGTTAATTCAGTTACCAAAAGGTTCGTAAGAATTGAGGAGTGTTTAATAATGAACGAACCAATAAACAAAATAATTAACATTTTACAGTTAAACCGAGTTGATACAAGCCAATTATCAATACGCGCTAGCTCTAGTTCAAATTCATATCTTGTTCAACCTAAAATTAATTTCAAGGAAATCCTTTTTGAAACAGGCCAAAAACATTACATTGAAACTCTGAAAAATAAATCGTTCCAAGTTAGTTCACCTTCATTTTTCCAAGTAAATACCAAACAAACTGAAATTATGATGGATTTAATTAAAAATGCTTTACAATTAAATGAGTCGGATGTTCTGCTGGATGCTTACTCAGGAGTTGGAACTTTCCCATCCATCTATTCCTCTTTCGTCAAAGAAGTTATATCTCTCGAAGAATCCAAGTCATCAACTAATGATTCAGAAATAAATAATAGTTCAATACCAAATATTACAATTATGACTGGTAAAGCAGAAGAGCTAATTGTTTCATTAAAAAACCAGGTAACCAAAATAATTTTGGACCCACCTCGCTCAGGATGTGCCCAAGCCATGTTAGATGCTATCTCTAAACTAAAAAATATAAAGTTAGTATATGTTTCATGCGATGCCAATACCCTATGTCGCGATTTATCTATATTGGTCTCTAACGGTTTTAAAATCAAAAAAGTACAACCAATAGATATGTTTCCTCATACCCGCCATATAGAATGCGTAGTGACACTTGATAATTAATATATCGACATTGTATTAACACATACAAAAGGATTAAGATAATCTAATGAAATTTTTAGGAATGGGAACTTTAGAAATATTAGCTATATTAATAATAGCTTTAATAGT
>CAZYCG010000045.1:4066-6795 GCA_964645865.1 uncultured Dehalococcoidia bacterium
TTTTAGGAATGGGAACTTTAGAAATATTAGCTATATTAATAATAGCTTTAATAGTGTTAGGTCCAGACCGAATGATTAAAAGTGCACGACGTGTGGGTGAAGGTATAAGAGAATTAAAGAAAGCAATGTGGAAAGCTGAGCAATATTTAGAAGAGGACTCTATTGGATCTCCTTCAAATTTAATGTCTGCTTCGAATGAGAAATCAGTTGCTTCTAAAGACTCACCAACATCTCCTGATACGCAAACGTCCGATGAAATACAAAAAACACCACCATCAAGTTAATTAAATGAAGTGTTCAAACTTATATTAAAACCCGTGGCTGCATATTGAAACCAGAATCAAAGCATTTTATGCAACACACCACAGAGCTTAGAAAACGGCTAGGTTGGACAGTCGTGTGTTTCTTAATTTGTTCATTTGCAGCATTTGCTTTTCACAACCAAATTTTCTCAATATTAATGGAACCAGCAGAACATTTTTCATCTGCTCCAAATAATAAACCAATCTACACCGAACTTACTGAATATCTTAGCGCTGCCTTTAAGGTATCATTATTCGCAGGTATTATTCTTTCTACGCCAATAATCATTTACCAAATTGTTATGTTTGCGTCACCTGGTTTGAAAAAAAGTGAAAAAATCTATCTTTGGATTTTAATCCCATCAAGCCTAACATTATTTCTACTCGGCGCAGCTTTCGGATATTGGATACTTTTTCCTCCAATGATCAAATTCCTTTTGACTTTCGGAAGTGATATCGCTTCCCCGTTTATTAAAATCGGAAATTATACCAATATAATGATTTCTTTATTATTCTGGATGGGATTAATTTTCGAAACTCCATTAATAATGTTTTTCCTATCTAAAATCGGTGTTGTAAATCATAATATTCTTCGCAAGTACAGACGACATACAGTTGTCATAGCATTTGTTCTTGGAGCAATAATAACGCCAACAATAGACCCAATAACGCAATCTTTAGTCGCATTGCCAATAATAATAATGTATGAAGCTGGTATCTGGTTATCTTGGATAGCTAAACGTGACAATCAATCGTGAAACAATGAATCCAATTGCCAGACATTTAATTTATGATAAAAACTAAGATTTATTAGGATTTTTCTTGCTTGTCGTCAGCATTTTCATCTGATGAGGATTTGAATTCCTTTATCGCTTTGCCCATCGCACCACCTATTTGAGGAAGTTTACCAACCCCAAACACTATCATAACTATCACCAAAACAATAATTAATTCCGTTGGTCCTAATCTAAATGGCATCAGTTGTTTCCTTAATTAATTCTCGAAATTTATAATATTATATCATTAGAGTATTAATTTGACTTGAAACCGTGATTTAAATTCAGTAAGCCGTAGATTTTAGATTATTTGACATATTTCTAATAACACCAACCACTTTACCCCTAACAGCAACTTTTTCAGCCGCTACGGTTATAGGAGTCATTGTAGGATTAGCTGGTTTTAAAGTAACAATTCCATTTTGAAGGTAAAAATGTTTCAAGGTTACTTCATTATTGTCTTCAAGAAAAGCTGCAACCATATCTCCATTGTTAGGATTATCCGTAGGTTCCATTATGACCAAATCACCATCTGCAACTAAAGCATCTATCATAGATTCCCCTTTTACCTTAGCTGCGAAAACATTCGATTTATCATTCACTAAAAAAGATGGTACATCTATATCGTCGGAATAAGAAGTTTGTGTTTCAATGTTTAAAGGTTCTCCAGCAGCAATATTGCCAACTATCGGCACCTTAATAACTTGCTCTATTTCAATAGGTTTATCAGGATTCTTTATTAAGCGAATACCTCTAGAAACATCAGCGGTCCTCGATATATAACCCTCACGTTCAAGTTTTCTTAAATTATAATCAACTACAGAAGTAGAGCTAATATCGCAATTATGAGCAATATCCCTAATCGTAGGCGGGAACGGATTTTCCATCATGAATTCAGTTATGAATTCAAATATTCGCCTTTGTTTTACAGAAAGTGAATCCATTTGAACCTTCCTCAAAAGTATTTAGCACATATGTACAGAACAAATGTACTACAAGCACACATCCCAAGTCAATGGTTTTGCATACTATAGGTCCTTTGAAAGTCAGGTCGGGATATTACTCTTGACCAGCGTTAACCAAATCGTTCAATTGCTTGGCTAATCTAGATTTTCTTCTAGCAGCGTTTCCTTTATGAACTACACCTTTTTGAGCAGCTTTATCTAAAATTTTCTCAGCATCTATTACTGCCTTTTTGGCATCGTCAATATTGCCATCTTTAATTAAAGTTCGAGCTTTTTTTACATAGTTTCTAGTCTGAGTAAGTATAGGAGCTTTCCTTTTTCTCCTGTTCTCACTAACTCTAGTTGATTTGGCACTTGGCACTTAAAACCTCCCACTCACTTTTTATCTAGTAGTATTTTACACCATTAAATAAATTAATTGTTAGAAACAGCGGCACTAATTCTTTTTACAGATATTACTCCCCCTATCGATTCCAATTTAGAACAAAGCCGACTTAATTGGTCTATACCGTCAATATATACCGTCAGAGAAATAATACTCAAATCTTCTATTTCTTCAGAAATACAAGAAGCTATATTAACTTTTTCTTCGGAAACCAAAGATGTTATATCTCTCAAAAGACCTACTCTATCCCAAGCTTCTATTTTTATTCTTACTGGATAGTAGATTTGCGATTTACCCCAAT
>CAZYCG010000045.1:6895-12840 GCA_964645865.1 uncultured Dehalococcoidia bacterium
TCCCAAGCTTCTATTTTTATTCTTACTGGATAGTAGATTTGCGATTTACCCCAATCCACATCTATCAATTTTTCCGCATCTTCTTTTTCAGGATTGGCACAAATACTTCTATGTATTGTGACCCCTCTATTCCGAGTCATGTAACCTACTATATCGTCTCCATATATAGGCCGACAGCATTTACCCATTCTTGTCAACAAATCACCTGTTCCAATAATTTCCACATTGGGTAATGAAACTTTTTCAGGCAATAATTTAACTGCATCATCATCTGCATCTAAAGAAATTTCGTTCGTAGCTAAAGCTCTAACTACATCTTGTATACCCAGATTCCCATTTCCCAAAGAAACCATAAATTCATCTACTGTGTTAAATCCGATTAATTCAGCTATTTGCTGGTCTTTCAAATCAGTTCCGAGCCTCTGAAGCTGTTTATAAAAAATATCTTTTCCATATTTAAGATTTTCTTGTCTTGTTTGTCTATTAAACCATTGTTTGATCTTTTCTTTAGCAGAACTAGTCCTGACATAACCTAAATTTGCATCTAGCCAGTTTACATTAGGACCATTAATGGTCTCGTCGGTCAAAATTTCTACCGTATCCCCATTAACTAAATTATATTTAAGTTCTACTAATTTGTTATTAACCTTTGCTCCAATACATCTATGCCCGATATCAGTATGTATCCGATAAGCAAAATCCAAAACAGTAGAATTTGAAGGCAATTCTTTTAATTCTCCTAATGGCGTATAAACATATACCTGGTCTTTAAATATATCGGTTTTAAAAGACTCAACAAACTGATCAGCAGGACCTTCAGTTCTTTGCCATTCAAGCATTTGTCGTATCCAATTCATTTTTTCTTCGAAATTGACATCCTCCACATTCCCTTGTTTATATAACCAATGCGCTGCCACACCATATTCAGCCAGTCTATGCATCTCTTCAGTTCTAATTTGTATTTCTACAGGAGAACTTGATTCGCATAAAACCGTTGTGTGTATAGACTGATACATGTTGTCTTTAGGGCTGGCTATATAATCATCGAATTCGCCAGGCAAGGGCCTCCACATAGAATGTACTATCCCCAAAGCTCTATAACAATCATTCCTATCATCGACTAAAATCCTAAGCGCAAACAAGTCATATATTTGGCCCACATTTTTATTCATTTTAGAATAGATTTGGATTTTCTTGTGAATACTGTAGATATGTTTAGCTCTTCCAGTGATTTGAGCTTTAATATTTTCTTCAGCAAATTTAGAATTAACTTTGTCTACAACATCTTCAATATACATTTCTCTTTCAACACGTTTTGAGTTGAGCATAGAAGCAATTTTTTTGTATTCGTCTGGATTAATAAACTGAAATGCAAGGTCCTCAAGTAACCATTTAATCTCCCATATCCCAAGACGATGAGCCAAAGGAGCATAAATATCCAAAGTCTCTTGAGATATTTCCAATTGCTTTTGCCTGGGTAAAGCCCTCAGCGTTTTCATATTATGTAATCTGTCAGCTAGCTTTATTAAGACAACCCGTACATCTTCAGCCATGGCCATAAGCATTTTTTGTACAGTAGCAGCCTTAGCAAAGGAAATAGAAGATTCGGTTGAATCATTACCACCTTGGTTTAATTTATTAACTTCTACTTTGTTTAATTTGGTAACACTATCTACAAGACTAGCTACTTCATGTCCAAATTTATCTTGAAGAGCATCGTAACTAACATCACAATCTTCAATGACATCATGTAATAAAGCCGCCGACAAGGTAGACCTGTCTAATTTTAAATCCGCCAGATAAAGCGCAGTTTGATAAGGATGTTCAATAAATGGTTCACCCGAAAGGCGCTTTTGTCCAAAATGACATTTTTCAGAGAAATCAAAGGCTTCTCGTATATTCGTCACATCACTTTCGGGTAAATAGTCGCTTATCTTTTCAAATAATTCTTTATGCTGAATAACCAATCTAATCACCAAAATAAAATCAATTATATCTTATTTAACAATGCCAAACATAATTAGAATGGAACCCAAATATATACGCATTGAATAATATTGGATATGCTATCATCATAAGAATAAATTTGAAAAACCGGCAACGTACCATGAAAAACAAAACCAAACTACAAAACCCTAGAGGAACATTCGATATATTGCCCCCCACATCATATATATGGCGGTATATACAAAACAACCTATCAACCATAACCGAATTATTCGGATATTCACCTATTTCCACCCCAATAATAGAGGATTCAAAGTTATTTGCAAGGGGCGTAGGAGAAAGTACTGATATCGTAGAAAAAGAAACATATACTTTTGAAGATAGGGGAGGAGATTTAATATCACTCCGACCTGAAGGAACTGCTCCAATTTGCAGATCATATTTGCAAAATGGAATGCATAATTTACCTCAACCCATCAGGCTATATTACAATGGGCCTTTTTTTCGCTATGATAGACCACAATCCGGCCGCTACAGGCAACTTCATCAATTCGGGGCTGAACTCATAGGGGATTCTAGCAGTGTTAGCGATGTAGAGATAATTCAACTAGCATGGAATATACTGAATTCGCTAGGAATTAAAGACATTAAATTACTCATAAATTCTATTGGCGATTCTAATTGCAGAGATGATTATATAAATGAATTAAAGCGATATTTTGAGTTAAATATCGCTTCTCTATCTCATAAAGAATGTATTAATCGGCTTGAAACTAATCCTTTGAGAATTCTAGACTGTAAAAACGATTCCTGTATAAGTTTGACTCAAAACGCACCAACTAGCATTGAATTTTTGTGCGTAGAATGCCTATCACACTGGAATCAAACAAAATCTCTCTTGGATATTTTATCTATAGAATATTCTGTCGACACAACACTTGTTAGAGGATTGGATTACTACACTAGAACGGTTTTTGAAATAGTACCCGATACCGCCGGACAACAAAACACACTAGCAGCAGGAGGCAGATATGATGGTCTCATTGAACAGCTTGGCGGATCTCCAACCCCTGCAATTGGTTTCGCAATGGGCATAGAAAGAACTATAGAAATAATGGAAGCTCAAAACTTATTAAAGCCTCCTAAAGCTTTAAAAAAACTTACTATCACACATGTTGGAGAGGAGGCTTCTCAATATGCAATGCGATTAGCTGAATCTTTCCGAGAAAAATCTATCGTAACCATTGTGGCGCCAAGAAATAGAAGTCTCAAAAGTCAACTTAGATTCGCAAATTCGATTCTATCTTCGCACGTTGTTATTATTGGAGAATCAGAAATTCATAATAAAACCCTTATGCTACGCGATTTAAACACCAAAGAACAGCAGGAATTAGATATAACTTCAGCTATTACTCAAATGTCAAAGTAGAGGATAGCACCTTTGGAATTCGATATTGCAATTGGTGAAATAATATTAGTAAGGCTAGCAAAAGAACTAGCTTTATGTAGGTTCGAACGAACCCAAGACAAACAAATCATCTGTTCATATAACCAAAAACCCCTTCGTGTCCGACAATCAAACATTATGCTGACCACAAGATTCGTTCCTAAATCTGATTACGAGTTCCAAACATTTAAAAATGATTGCCAAACTTTAGCTGAAAAGATTGATATTGAATCCCTATGGGCTATATTGGAAGGTCAAAATAAAGCCCTGACCTTAAATGAAATTGCCGATTTATATTTTTCTGAGACATATGATTTTAAATCTACAACTTCAATGGCAATTCTACTCGATAAAGATGAATGTTATTTTAAGCATGTCAATCATAAATATTTGCCAAACAGCTCTTCAGACGTTCAAAAGATTAAAGAGTTCCACCGTAAAGCCATACAGGATGAAAAAGATATTACTTCTCTTTTAAATAATATGTCTCAAAGCGTTCTGCCTAAGAAATTAACTTCTTACCAACAAACGTTTTTAACCCACCTAAAACAATATGCCATACATGGAGACGATTACAAACATAAAAACAAAATTAAACCTTTTTTCTTAAAGGATAAAACTGAAAAATCTATTCAGCGCAGAATATTCGATTTATTGGTAACAACTAAGTTCTTCAACAAACACGAACCTCTCGAACTGCACAAAATCGGTGGCATAAGCGTCCCTGATACTTCCTGGGTTTCTGATATAGAGTCTAAAAACGCTATTTTGCTAAATTCTGACAGGCTAGATTTTAGAAAAGCTGACGTTATCACAATAGATGACGAAGAGACGAAAGAAAGAGATGATGCGTTTTCATTAAAAAAGACTGATGGAAAATTGGAATTTGCAATTCACATCTCTGACCCATCGACTTTGATAAATCGGGACAGTGTACTAGATAAATCCGCACGTATTAACAGCAGCTCTATATATCTTCCAGAAAAAACTGTTCCCATGCTACCTAGCCACTTTATCAGTGAATTTGGCAGTCTTGACCCACTTAAACATAGACTTGGGTTGAGCTTATTAATTAAAACTGATTTAAATTATGAAATTGAAAATTGGAAAATTGAACCTTCATTGATATCAACAACAAGATCCATAACGTACGAACAAGCCAGTATTGCTTTAAAGAATAAGGAAAATAGAGACCACGAAATGATAACCCATTTGTGGAATTTTTCTAATAAACAACTATGTTTAAGAAAACAAAATGGGGCAATTAATTTCCAAACCCAAGAAATAAGTATTAAAGTAAATTCGGATTCAGAAATAGAAGTTGCAGTGTTAAATTCGCGCTTGGACTCACGAATTATGGTGTCAGAACTAATGATTCTTTTTAATTCATTATCTGCCAAATTTTTCATCCAAAATCATATTCCAGCAATATACAGACACCAACCCTCTCCCTACCTACTTGAAAATCCAGATTTTGACTTTAATCAAACTTCGGAAAATGAAATCTCTAAAAACTACCATTTGATTCGAAATTTACCTCAAACAAAATTAACATCAGAACCATTACCTCACTATAGTTTAGGACTACAAAGTTACTTGCAAATAACATCACCACTCAGAAGATATTCTGATATGCTTTTACAACGTCAAATAATCCATTTCATATACTACAGTAAATACTTATACTCCCTGGAGGATTTAAAAACCTTAGTGTATGGAACCTATTCACGCACAAAAGACATCAAATCAGTTGAAAGAGAAAGACAAAAATATTGGCTAATCAGATATTTAGAAAATGCACTTAATAACCGATCTTCTAATACACCTCACCCCTCCTATTCCGCTGTTGTATTAGAAAAAGGTGATTCCGGAACAAAATCTTTAGTACAATTAATCGATTTCGGGTTTAGGCAAAGACTAAACCTTCCTTCTCATTGTCAAATTGGGGATAAAATATCACTTACCCTGCTGAGCGTAAATACTTGGCATAGGACTGCTAAATTCGAATTAAAAAGAAACTAGAATTAATCAAATCTACTTAATTAACTTTATATTAGAACCAAAACGAATTTCTCAACAAACAGCAATGGCATCAATTTCAAATAATAGGCTTGGCAATACCAATTTACCCTCAACTGTAGCTCTTGCGGGTTTTATATTTTCAAAATATTCGTTATATACAGTATTCATTTGCTTATAAAAACTCATGTCGCTGAGATAAACTGTAACTTTAATAACATTTTCAAGGCATGAATCAACTGATTCTAAAGCCTTTATCATATTCTCAATTGATTGTCGGGTTTGCTTTTCTATATCCTCTTCACCTACCAAGTCACCGCTTTGGTTAGTAGCAATAAAACCTGCAGTAGTAATGATGTTTCCAGCTTTTACTACTTGGCTATATGCTGCTAAAGGAGTTGGTAAATTATCGGGGTTTTTTCTTATTATTTCCATGTTTTGGCCTCCAATTTTGGTATAACCTCATGAGGTTAATCGAAAATTCTGGTCGGGGTGACTGGGCTCGAACCAGCGACCTCCTGCTCCCAAAGCA
>CAZYCG010000046.1:0-8890 GCA_964645865.1 uncultured Dehalococcoidia bacterium
AGCCGATCTGATTTAAAAGTTCTCGCCGATATTCTTTATCGCTATGCCAATTGAAGCAATAGGTGCCAACTGCACCTTTTTCAAATATATTATTAGCAATTCCACGGGTTAACATTCGGTTTTTTGTATCTTCATCCTCAGGTCCTGGGCAATGTCCTGGGGTGCTTCCATAAATAGCTCCATACACATCTATATCTGTGCCGGCGCACAGTTCAACATATTCTTCTATATCCATCAATGGGTCTGTACCAGAACCACCTGAAGGGATAAGTATGTCAACAAGTCCTTCATCTACCCATGTTGGAATGTCGTATCCTATATGTCTAGACATTTCTAGCGTACCTGACACTCTTGCTGCCAGATAAAAAGGCCTACCTCTTTTCTTGGCTATCTCATTCGTCGTTTGCCTTATAGCTCTTTGAAGATCTGTAAGAACATATCTGAGTCGGTAGGCGTCATCATTAGGAAGATGGAAATTATGTCTTTGCCAGTCGAGTTCTACTCCATCCCAATCCCAAAGGGTACAGACTTCTTTAACGTGATTGAACCTGTATTCCCTAATTTCGGGTACTTCCATATTCCATGAAACTGCAAACCAATCATGAGTTTTTTCTCCAAGCATCCATTCAGGATGATCTCTTCGCATTTTGGTTAGACTTATGTTTTTTGAATTGGGGATTTCGTCTATCTGCAGTCCGTTAAAATGGTTGTCGTTCATCCTGATAGATGCATATACATCCATTCCAAGTTCTTGTCCTCGCTTTATAGCTTCTGCTTGAGGGTCTTCACCTCTTTCAATCATCGCTCTTACATTTTCAGCTGATATATAGCTGTGGGTATTTTCATATTTTCTATTTTCGGCATCGCCAGTCAGTTCTAGTACCTTGCTTTTCCACCTAGAGGTGTCCTCACCCGTACACCAGAAATGAGCACCCACTTGAGTATCAGCTAATGGATCGTACATTTTATCTAAAAATTGCTGCATTGATTGGGGATATTCGTTAGATCCATGAGGTGCTCCGTCCCAGTTATAAATCACTCCGTATTTTTTAGGTTTAGACATATGGTTCTCCTAATATAAGGTTATATTTGAATTTGTCAATTATTAATCCCATGCCATGGTTGTCCATGATTTCAATGCTTCATATTTTGGTCTAGATGCAAGTTTCTGTCCATATTCACTTATGTGTATATAATCATATACTTGTGGGTTGTGGGTCACAAAAGTTTCAGCGTAAGCCACTCTGCTGTGTATCGCATGAAGACTACCGTCTGAAGCCTCTCCTACTTTTCTTTGAAGAGGAATATCTTCGCCATAATCTTGCGATTTGAATTTGTTCATCGCTCTAGATTTTTGTTTTATCACATCAGATATGTCGATAACCATTGTAGGTATTCGAATAGTTAAATTCTCTAATACGTTCGACCTGCCTGCTGAGGTATGGTAAAGGATTTGAGGTGCATGTACTCCTTCCCCTCCTCCACTTGGTGCGTAAGGTTTACCCGGACGTATCGTAGATGCTGTTTCTAGTGCCAATAGAGTCATTTGTGCTGTAACTGCATGTGCTGGACTACTATCTTGAGGCCAGTGTGTTATTATCACGTCGGGTCTGATTTCTCCAATAACATCAGCTATATCGCTGACAATTCTTTTGTCGATCACAGGTATGTCATCTGGGTAACCGAGAAACCTTACATCTTTCACTCCTAGTTCTGCTGAAGCATCTATTAATTCCTGTTTTCGTTCATTAATCAATGTGTCAAGATCAGGGTTTTTACCAGTAGTTTTGTAATCATCAATGGCTTTGTGGTGTAGAGCCAATCCGGTCGTAGGTGTAAGCATACATACTTTATCTCCTCTTGCGGCATGTTTCGCCATGGCTCCTCCGGCATAAGCTATTACATCTTTTGGATGACCTCCGACGTTTAAGATGCTTATAGGTTTAGTCATTTAGATTACCCCCATCCAGCTAGATTTATTCAAAGCATTATACCGTACGCAGTCCTAAAATTAATGGTTCAAAAGATGTATTGATAACAAATCAAATAACTTTAGGTCTGCATATGATTTTGTAAAATCAAGTATTGACTTGTTTATAAACTCACTATAATCTCAAAAATTACTTAAAGGTGAATCGAAATAATCAAAAAATTAAATTCAAGGATAAGTAAAATGGAGCAAAAACTAACATCTTTTCAATTAGCACATTATAAAACTTTCGGGTTTATACAACTAAAAGGTATATTGCAAGATGATGAATTAAAAACAATAAACTCCGAATTTGCTAAAGGATTGGAAGCAGCACATAAATATAATCCCAATGTCGGTGCCAGTGCACAATTACAGTGGTCTAACCTTAAACCTGAATTTCCTTTTATAGCTAGTCTAATAGAGGATTCAAGGATATGTGGAGTTGCTGAACAATTGATTGGCGATGATGCGATACCTGTTTTTTCTAACAGTAATAGATGGGTCACTAATACCCCATGGCATCCTGATACACCTTATGTAGATTTAAAAGGCGTGAAAATAGCTTGCTATCTGCAAAGTGTAAGATCAGATAGTGGAGCCCTTAGGTTCGTGCCTGGATCTCATAAATCTGAATTTAATGAAGAAGTATCTGCTTTATTAAAACGGTCAAATCCAGACCTTAATGACGTACCTTCTCATGTATGTGATTCGGATCCAGGCGATATCATAGCGTTTGATAATCGTTTGTATCATGCTGCCATTGGTACGTCTGAAGATAAAAGACAGCTTACGATGAATTTTGTAGAAACTCCAAAAACTAAAAAAGCGGAGAAAGAGAATCAAGACCTAAGAATGGTTTCTATAAAACAATATGCCAACACAAAAGCCCCTCCTCCCCACTTTGCTCCTGAATGGGCTGCTAATCCTTCTGGCAATGAAAGACGCCAAAGAAGTGTTGATTGGCTTAAATCGGTAGGGCTGATCTAGAAACTGTATTTATGAGAATGAATTGAGTTGAACTAAAAAATGACGCATACAAACATACGTGATTTCACATCAAAGTCATTTAATAAGTCCATAAATATAATCAGTCCTATTAATAAAGCGCCAGCTACTAGTCTAAGGAACCAAATAAATGACTGGTATGAAAGTTGATTGTCATTAGGTATAGTTGATTTACTTGAAAGAAACACAGTGATTTCAATCAACACCCAGCATATAGCAAATGTAGTTAGAACAGTTAGGGTATTCATCATTTAATTATTAAATTGGATTTTTCTGTGAAGTGCTTATCCTCTCGATAGAATCAGCTTTTATAGGGAAGTGAAATGCAGATGATACAAATCCAAGTATGATACAAAGCAACCACATGTAGTCATATGAGCCTGCGTAATCAAATATTCGCCCGCCTAGCCATGATCCAAGGAAAGAGCCAATATTGTGGGATAATAGCGTTATCCCAAACAGCATTGATGTGTACTTAGGGCCAAAAATATCTGCGATAATTCCATTTGTCGGAGGAACTGTAGAAAGCCACAATAAACCTAAAATACTTGAGAATAATAAAACTGATATTTCATTCATTGGAGATAAGATGAAAAACAGGAATAAAATAGATCGTAAAGAATAAATAGCAGATAGTACATTCTTTTTTGCGATTCTTCCTGATAAATATCCTGACATCAGAGTTCCTAAGATATTAAATAACCCAATCAGAGCTAAAGCCCATCCTGAAAGCCAATATGGTAAATTTTGATCTTCCAAAAATGCTGGTAGATGAGTTCCAACAAATGTCACATGAAAACCGCAAACAAAAAATCCAATAGTAAGTAGCTTAAAATTCTTATTTGCAGCTGCTTGTTTTAATGCTTGAGATATTGTTTGGTCAGTATCTTTTGAAAAAGGTTTAGTTTTACCCGAAAAACTGAGGAAATATGAGCAGATTAGTAAAAATAGTGAAATGTACACAATATAATATAGCGAACTTGCCCATCCGATGTTATGGATTAATGTATTTATGATTGGTGTGATGACAAATTGACCAAAAGATCCTGAAGCCATGATAACACCAGCAAATAAGGAACGATTTACTGGGTTAACTGATTTTCCAATCGCCCCCAATACTATCCCAAGGAATCCTGCACCACCAAATCCTCCGAGTATAAATGAGCCAATCAGGTCAAATTGGCTGTCAATGTTAGCCATCCAAAATCTACTTAATACTAATATCAGTATACCCACGCTAGTGGATTTGGCAGGACTGAACCTGTCAGCAAAACCTCCAAAAATAGGAGCCGCTATACCTACAAAAAGAACTTGAAGAGCCATCGCCAAGCTGAAAAGCTCTCTACCAACGTTTAAATGATTACTTATTGGAATAAGATAAAGACCTAAGCTGTGAGTCATCCCAAAGGTGATCATTACGAGTGAACACCCTCCTGCAAATGTGATTACGAATGAACTATTTGTTTTAAATGTTTGGAATAACATATCTTTGAAGAGTATTTATTTCATTATTGCAGCGTAAGTCATATTCCCGAAAGTTTGTTGCATCTGATGGTGGTGAGTCAGCCAAGGGTAAGATGAACAATTTCGATTATTTCCATAGGAAGCATCATGATAAGCACTAGTTAAAAATATGGTTATCAAGTCATACTCTGGGTCCACTATAGCTCTCATACCGTACGCTCCACCGTGGAAAAATGCTTTTGGGCTCATTAGGTCAGAACCTCTGTAGTGTGACTTATTCCTAACCATCCATCCTAAGCCTTGACTCACAAAATCTGGTTTTTCTTGTAGATTTAGGTTGCTTGCGCTATCCCACCATTGAAATTGTGGTTCTGTCATTCTTGAGACAGTGACTGGAGAAATTATTTGGAAGTTATTGTAAGACCCTTGATTAAGCATCATTTGGCAGAAAGCAGCTATATCTCTAGGATTAGAAATTCCGTTACCTCCACCCATATTAAATTTAAAATGATGATGAAGTTCTAATCCGCTGTCATTTGGTGAAAGATCTATTTCCATTGCTCTGTTGAAAAGAGGTATTGCCTGGTTGGTTGGAGCTGTGGGGGTGTTAAAGTGTGAGTTTGTCATCCCCAGAGGTTTAAAAAGTAATTCCTTACTTAATTGTTCCCACTCTACTCCAGATGTTTTTTGTATTAATGCTACTAACACTTCAAATGCCGGAGTACTATAACTGAAATCGGTTCCTGGTTTAAACATCAATGGTTGTTCGTGTATTCTGTTTATAACTTCATCAAAACAAGTAGGTTTAGGCTTTCCGTTTTGTGCTACTAGAGAATCCGATAATCCTGAAGTATGAGTAAGTAAGTGTCTTGGAGTTATTGAAGTTTTCCCTTTTTGACCGAACTCGGGTATATATTCTGCAACAGGAGTTTCCAGTGAAAAATTCCCCAATTCGACCATTTTCATTGCTAAAGTAGCGGTTAAAGGTTTTGTTACGGATGCGATTGGAAACATACTGTTGGAATGGATTTTAATTCCCTGGGCTACAGCTTTAGGGTGTATGAAATATTTATCTAGGACAATTTTCCGTTTACGCACCACCATGACATATCCTAATGGTATGTGACCTGCATCTACTTGTTGTTCAACATAGGTTGCAGCTAGTTCCAGCTGATTAGAATTCATATCTACGGATTCAGCATCACCTTGGCTTATCGTTTCAATGTGTCTTTCCATTTTGAATCACCTTTTAATATGAGAAGTCTAGTTTAACGTTATAATATTAGTTATTGTTGGTTATTCTAACGTAATGTTCAGCTAATATAACTGATAATACCTATGCATATGTCTAGATTTTCTAATAAGAGAAATAATACTAATAAATTAAAATTGACATTTTATTTCGAGGTTTAGTTCATATGGAATTGTTGTTATTGACTATACTTATATTTTTAGGGTTTCCGATACTGCTTTTCATTTTGAAAAATAAAGTAGTTAATTGGAAAGTCATGTTTTTAATCATTATTATAGGATTTGTTTTACTTTTATATCTAAGTTACGGGATGCTTGTTCAAGATGTTAGTTTATTGGACCAAGATGAATAGAAATTGATTAAATCTAGTCATCATTAGTTTTTGGTTCAACCTATTTGGGTTATTGATAAGAAATGGTTTGAATTTAAATAGGAGGAAATTTTGGTTCAGTTGATAATGATTGGTGCTTTAGTGATATTTGTTTTACTGTTGTCATTGGGCATGTTGTATATGGCTCTACCATAAAAATCGCAAGATTTTAAAAAGCTACAATAAATTTCAGGATTTATTATTGGGGTGAACAGTTAATGTTTAAAAAAGATCGCAAGAGAAGAATTATATATAATGATGATTCAGATCAGCAATTTGCACGCTTGAATCGTCCACCTTATAACTTCATTGATGAGCAATCATATATTGATGCTCGGACGACACCTACATTTGAAACACAAGTTGATACATACGTCTGGAATGTAGGCAATGGAGCTAATCCTCCATGGGGACCTTGGGCAGAGTTGAATAACTATATTGTTCATCCATTCCTTGGAACTCATAGATACGCGACAGATTCAATAATTGACGCATGTCATTCGAATAATATGGAAATATGGGGGTCGTTGAGAATAAATGATTCTCATGATTCAAATGTTAAAAAACTTGAGCATACAAATGATTCATTCAAGTCTGAACATCCTGAATATTTGTTAGGTACTATTGAGGATAGAGATTTAAGTGATGAACATATTGAACGTCATCAGTGGGCGGCTTTAAATTTCGAACATGAAGCAGTTAGGAATCACCGACTGTCTTACATAAAAGATAATGCTGAAACCCACGATTTTGATGGATATGAATTAGATTTCACAAGATTCATTTGGAATTTCCCACAAGGAAGGGAGATAGAACTTTCACCACTTATGACCGATTTTATTAAGCAAGTAAGAATTACATTGAATGAGATCGGTAAAAGTCGTGGAAGAGACTATACTCTTATTGTGCATGTGCCAGATTCTATACAAACTTCACTTATGTTAGGTTTAGATGTAGAAAAATGGATGTCGGATGAGCTAGTGGATATAGTGATTGCCGGTATGGGATTTAATCCTTATAATATGCCGATACAAAATTGGAAAGAGATTGGGTCACGTTATGGAATTCCAATTTACACGTCTTTAAATACTAGACCCCTGTTTAAACTTTATAGAGACACATTTCGTAGTTCTGACGCATGGGTTAAATATATACGTGGTGTAGCTGATTGGTGGTGGTACTGTAATGTTGATGGTATTTATTTGTTTAACTTGTTTACTCATCGTGAATTTAATACACAACCTCTGGATAAAGAAATTGTATATAAACCGTTAAATGAGATTGGTGAGGTTACTTCATTAAAAAAGAAGAGCAAAATATATGGAGTAGATTCAGGTCCGGGTATGTTTGCGCAGGCATCTGTAGCCTCTGAATTGCCAGCTATATTGGATATAAATGAACGCAGGATAAAATTAAATACTGGGTTTGATGTTGAAGATGAAGATGCTGTTTTCGTGATTCATGCATGGTTAAATAAAGATGATAAAGATACAAGAATATGGATTAGAGTTAACCATGTTGAATTTGAGTTGATAAAACATACCGAGCATCGAACTGCTACTTTACCTCAAGGTATTTTGATGGCGGGTAACAATGACTTTACTATGTATTGTAATATTGAATCTAAAACAAATAATCCGGTAATCGTTAATGATATTTTTTTAGAGGTTGTATTT
Source organism: uncultured Dehalococcoidia bacterium (assembly GCA_964645865.1). Classification (GTDB taxonomy): domain Bacteria; phylum Chloroflexota; class Dehalococcoidia; order Lucifugimonadales; family OSU-TB39; genus OSU-TB39. The sequence goes on from CAZYCG010000046.1 coordinate 7,740, forward strand.
TAAATATCATATTGATTTAAAGATAGATTAATTTAGAGTGATTTATTGAAATGAGTATTATGGTTTGTAATAAATGTGAATATAAAAGCAAGAAAGATGATATTTTACTTGCTTGTCCCGTATGTGGAGGGGAATTAGAAACCAAATCATGGAAGCTGACTGCTTTGAAATGGTTCATGTTATTAGGATTGATTTATTTCATAGTGTCCCAGTTAATGATATATATGCCGATATGATTTGCTAAAAATAAATAATTGGCCAATTCAATAAAAACTTGAGGTTGTTATGATAGAAATCCGTTTTGCCACTAAAGATGATCTACAGGAAATGATAAAGCTTTATGTAGATAACAATCCTGAATTTGCGAGTAATCAGAAACGTTTGAAAGCCGGCATTTCTGCTTTGTTGGATGATTCAAATAAAGGTCATGAAGTTGTAGCGATTTCTGAAGATGAAATAATCGGCCGAATCCATATAGCAAAGGAATGGAGCGTATACCGAAACGCCAATTTTTGGATGTTTGAAAACGTATACGTATCTCCAAATTGGCGACGAAAAGGAGTTTATACGATTATGCATGAGTGGATTTATTCTCGTGCTAAAACCGATTCGACTTGTTGTGGGTTGAGGTTTTGGGCCTTTGAGGATAATCAACCAGCTAGAAACGCCTATCATAAGATGCGAATGGAAGGCCAAATTGTTGAACTTTTCGAAAATGATTTCATTTTTGGCAAAAACAACCCTTAATTTCCCTAATCTATATTTGTAGGGCCAATCATCTGGATTTTCAGGTCCATCTGAAATTTGTCCATCTGTCATAATTCTCATTGCCAAGATATCTTAAGTAAGCGAATTTACCTTGTATGTAAGTACAAAATATCTTGCATCTTGTTAGTATCCTTTGTAAAGCCGGTAAGCTGGGCGTATGAATGACAAACAGATCTGTTAATTATGCGGAAATTATAGATATTAAGTTTATTTCAAGTCAAGTAACCGACGAGGTAGATAAATCTACTGTTAATGGGTTGAAAATATTCTACATTGTTCTTATTGTATTTCTAAATTGTTTTCTTTACCGTACCTCATTTTTCTGTATCGAACTTGAAAGGATAAAATGGTTGAAATAATTAAACAAAAATCGTTGTTAGTAA
>CAZYCG010000046.1:8990-12773 GCA_964645865.1 uncultured Dehalococcoidia bacterium
CGAACTTGAAAGGATAAAATGGTTGAAATAATTAAACAAAAATCGTTGTTAGTAATATTAGTTTCGATACTAGTTGGTACTGCAATCGGTGTGATATTGTCATTGGTTTTTATTTCCGAAGATGATAGTGGTGTTATAAGTTTAGGAGATCGTTTTGTTTTGGCTACTGGTGAAAGCCCAGGAGCTCCTGATATTTGGGACCAACCTCAAATCATTGATGTTTGGGAAGAAGAACAACCTTTAACATTGGATGTTGCCAAAACTCTTAGGTGGAAGAGGGATGTGCAGTGTGTTAAAGGCATAGGTTATTACAGTCGTAGAGTAGCAGCTAATGATAATCCTGAACCATATTCATTGATATTTGATAACTTAAATAGAGTTGTAGGTGTGTACATCTATAGTGAGATTGAACAGGAGGCGCCATGGGAGTATACAGAAGCTACTGGGCCATACCCATATCCTCATTGGGGGTTACATGTATTTTTCCTTGATTCTTCGAATGCGTGTAATTAATTGTTTCTTTGATTAATTTTAATAAAAATTTCAGGCTAAACATTTCAAAAAATTAGGAATCAAAGGGGTTATTATGATACAACTTCTTTCCGATAAAAAAATAATGACTGGTTTAGTTACAGTATTGTTTGTAATCATATTGATTATTGTTGCTATCTTCTTATTAAGTAATCGACAGTCACATCCTATAACAAAAGTATTTGTAACCACTGGAGGAGAAATTAAGTCTACTGGAGATTGGGCTTCAATAGGAGCACTTGATACCGAAAAAGGATTTCAGTATGATTTGCCGATTTATGTGGATTTAGCAATCAATGAAGGATGGGTTAAGGCATCTTCCTGTATACCAGGTGAAGGGATTTATTATACAAAATCTCAAGAAGAAACAATAACTCTTATTTTTGACGTCGATGATAACCTCATTGGCATATATCAAAATTCGGATGTTCCAATGCCGATTCCCTGGATGAAAACCAATGGACCTTCAAAGTCTGATGGTGCATATATTTTGAATGAGGAGCATTATGGGATTTACCTATTTATCCTTGATCCTTCAAATGCATGTGATTCGGGAACAAATTATGATTCCATACTCGCCACTCCATCTGGGTTACCGTCATATTCGATTCCTATTAATGTAGATGCAGCTATAGCTCAAGGTTGGCCAGACCCGATATTTTGTTCACAGGGCAGAGGCAAATATTACAGTAATCCTGACTTTGACTACATAATTATGTATAACGGAGATGGTAATCCAATAGGTATATACCAGTATTCGGAAGAACCCAAACCAGCGCCTTGGTGGAAAACTAAGGCAATTCTTAGTGGAGGACTTAAAGTTGTTGAACAGGAACATTACGGGTTGTTCATATTTTTTGCCGACGCTACTCGTGCATGTTCTGCAGGACAACAAAAATCTACTAAAACTGGATCCTCACAAAGTCTTTATTTAGGTCAGGGTGTTAGAGCAACTCCGACTCCATATGTAGAACCTACACCTACTCCGGAGCCTTCTACAATGATACCTAAGATAATAGAGAAATTATCTCAACTCAAAACTATTGAATTAGACGTTACTTCAGATCCCGAAGGGTTATCATTTGTGACTGAAATAGAAGCTTCAGAATTCGCTTCATCTTTAACAGCAGTTTTCAGCAGCTTGGAAGCAGTTAGTTATGCCAGTAATACTTGGATTGACAATGTTTCCTATAAGGGTATTAAAGGAATTGCAAAGTCAGATAATATGACTTCCCTAGTATCAGGTGCAGTAAATGGTAAATCGATAGAGGTTACTGTTTGGATCACTGAAGAAGGTACCGTGAAAAAGCTTAAGCTAATAGGAGCAATTAGTGAGACTGACACGGATCAGTCTGCAAGGACTTTCAATACAAATGCAGGTTATTAATGAGTGCTTTAGTAGTTGTCTTCATTGGTTAAGAATCTAGTTATTATCATATGGGCTATAAAATATATACCTATAAAAGCTATGATTCTCAGATAGAATCCTAACGGAAATAACCAGTTTAAAACCAATGAGGCTGCTATTGCCAAACATCCTGTGTAAATACTTTGTTTTGTAAACATTTTTACGTTCCTATAGTATTTATATTCTTGTAATTCTAGATTATGGATAGCTTTGTTTATAAATATACTCTTTTTGTATTTATATCACTACCAAAGCATTAATCAAGAGTACAGTATTTTAAAATATTGGGATATTTCAAACTAACTTTTATTGGAATTATCAGATTTGCAATATTGCCACGGATTTTTAAAAGAAACCTTCATATGTAAAAAATAAAAGTAAGTGCACTACTACAAGAAAAATAATTATTTTAGATTTCATATCCATTATAGTTTGATTAAATACAAATTATCTTTAAGGTGTTGAATGTACTTGGCTTTTTCAATCGTTTTTACTTTTCATCCAAACTAAAGCGAATGGGAAAAATAAAATGGGGATGAATGTAAATGTGAAATTAGCTAAATAAAATAGCGTTGTTATAGCTATAGTAGATATAAGTAATCCAATTATCCATCTGTTATCAAAATACATTTATATGCCAGAATTTAGTTTGGTATGGGTAATTCATTTATTTGCATGATTATTATACACTGAGCCATTATTCAGTATCCTAACCTTTGATTTTAGGTGCTAAGAATTTGCGTGTGACTTTCATTTTCATGATTAGAGGTGTTCAAAATGGGTAGATTAGAAAATAAAGTGGCCATCATTACCGGTGGTAACAGCGGTATTGGAGAAGCGACCGCTCGCTTGTTTGCGAAAGAAGGTGCCAAAGTGGCTATATTAGCTCGAAGAATAAAAGAAGGTAATCAAGTAACGGAGTCGATAAATAATTCGGGTGGGGAGTCGATTTTTATAAAATGTGATGTTGCTGACAGTGATAGCGTTGAAAACGCTGTGCAAGAAGTAGTTGCAAAATTTGGAGTGTTAGATGTGCTTTTTAATAATGCGGGAGGAGGGTCAGTTGATAATTTCCCTGTAGAATCGAATGATAGTTGGGATCAAACAATTGCTATTAACTTGACGGGTACTTTTTATATGTGCAGATCGGCATGGAAGTATTTGGTGGATTCTGGTTCAGGCATCATTATTAATATGTCTTCGCTAGCGGCTCAACGCGGATTCAGTAAAAACATGTATGATTTGAGTGGGGCTCCATCCGCTTCGTATTACGCTGCAAAAGCTGGAATTGATGCTTTTACCCGCTATATAGCTGGAGTGGGTGGTCATAACAACATTAGGGTAAATGCTGTACGCCCTGGTCAAATACTTACTGCAAAAACAGATGATGGAAAAGGGAACCATCTGTTTAAGTCTGCTTTTGATATGCTCCAGATTTTAAAATCCACCGGTTATCCGGAAGATGTTGCCAACACAGTGCTGTTTTTAGCTTCCGATGAGTCTCGATTCATAACCGGTGAAATTATTAATGTAGACGGAGGAATGCCTGCGAAATTATAGATTTCCTAGGGCATTTAATTTGTTATACGGAGGAAGGATGTTTGAGTCATATAAATTAAAAAAAGATAGTGTGGTTGTGTTTCTTAAAGGAGGTCGGATTCCTTCTTGGTATGGTCTTAGTCCTGAACAACAAGACGAATACTCTGTCGAACACATAAGCCTTATGAAATCAGTAATCAATAAATACAAAATGATAACACTTGAAGGTTACAAACTTTGGAGTCCGGTAAATGATTGGAAATTTTTTTGGACCATTAAATTTCCAACATTCGAAGGTGCAGAAT
>CAZYCG010000047.1:0-12501 GCA_964645865.1 uncultured Dehalococcoidia bacterium
ACTCTTCTGACCAATTGCTCAGCAATGCTTTGAGCTACTAAAGTTGAATTTAATTCAGGTTGTCTTATTTCTTTCACATTAACTTTAATTTTCTGATCAACGATTTTTTCAAGGGTTTTCCTAGTCTCGTCGATTTTTTGGCCACCACGGCCTATTATTATTCCGGGCCTAGCTGTATTAATTGTTACATTTATTTCAGAAGAACCCCTTTCTATATATATATCTGAAATAGCTGCATCGGGATGAGTAGATAAGATTGATTTACGCATATCAAGGTCTTCTCCAACTAGTTTTTTATAGTCACCAGGCCTTGAAGTAATCCATTTGGATTGCCAATCTTTTACTATTCCTAATCTGAATCCTACGGGATGTGTTTTATTTCCCAATTAATTCTCCTTATCATCCAGTACTATTGTCACATGGCTATTTCTTCTAGAAATTCTGGATACTCTACCCCTAGCTCTCGGTCTAAATCGTTTCGTGCGCGGACCCTCATTCGCAAAAACTGATGTTATTATTAACGATTCATTCGACGCAGACAACATTTCGGTCTCTGCATTCGCATTAGCAGATTTTAATAGTTTAAGTAGTTGTGATGCCGTTGGTGATGGCATAAAACTCAATATGCTAATGGCTTCAGTTACTGTTCTTCCCCTAATCAAATCTATTAAGGGTTTTACTTTTCTAACAGATACTCCTGTGTTTTTAATTTTTGCTACAGCAGGCATTGCTTTTATCCTATAGTTGAAGTCTGTTCTGATTTAGTTGAGTGGCCCCTAAATATTCGTGTTGGAGCAAATTCTCCTAATTTATGTCCCACCATATTTTCTGTCACGAAAACTGGCATGTGTCTTCTACCGTTATGAACTTCTATGGTTAACCCAATCATATTAGGCATTATTATTGATGCCCTAGACCACGTACGAATTGGATTCTTATTATCAGCATTTACAGCAGATTCTATTTTTTTGGCTAGTTTAGGGTCGACGAAAGGACCTTTTTTGATTGATCTTGACATAATTAACGTCCATACCTTCTTTGGGAAATGAATTTGTCTGTTCTTTTATTTTTTCGGGTTCTAAATCCAAGAGCTGGTTTGCCCCATGGTGTTTTAGGTCCAGGCATTCCTATTGGCGATTTACCTTCTCCACCTCCATGAGGGTGGGAATCTGGTGCCATTGCAACTCCTCTTACTTGAGGTCTCCATCCCAGCCTTCTTTTTCTTCCAGCTTTACCAAGTTTTATATTTTTATGATCAACAGCACTTAACTGGCCTACCGTAGCCATGCAAGTATTCAGAATCTGTCTTATTTCTCCAGATGGTAGTCTTATTAATGTATATTTATCCTCTTTTGCCAATACTTGTGCTGAACCACCTGCACTTCTTACAATTTGCCCGCCTTTACCAACACTTAATTCTATATTGTGAACTTGTGTTCCAGTCGGGATTGATTTAAGTGGTAAGGAATTGCCTACAGATATCGAAGCATTTTCACCTGAATTTATGCTGTCTCCTACATTTAACCCCAGAGGTGCTAAGATATATCTCCAGTCCCCATCCTTATATTTAATCAAAGCAATACGTGATGACCTGTTAGGATCGTATTCAATTGATGTTACTTCTCCTGGAACCCCAAATTTGTTTCGCTTGAAATCTATTATTCTCAATCTTCTTTTATGGCCACCACCTCGGTGTCTCACCGTGATTGTACCTGCTCTTGACCTACCAGCACGTTTCTTTAAAGGAAGGACCAAAGATTTCTTTGGTTTTTGAACTGTTACGTCTTGAGAATCTAATAGGATAGTTCCTCTCAAAGATTTTGTTGTTGGTTTATGGGATTTTAATGGCATTTATACGCCCTCGAAAATTGTTATTGAGTCACTTTGGGATAGAGTGACAATGGCTTTTTTTCTATTTGGCAGTTTAGAAATTTTAGGACCAAACCTCTTTTTTTTGCCCTTTATATTCATTATATTTACTTTCAATACTGTAACATTGAAAGCAGATTGGACAGCATTTTTAACATCCATTTTATTAGCTCTCGTATCTACTTCAAAAACATACTTAGATGCCTGATTCATTTCAGTGCTTTTTTCTGTGACTACAGGCTTTTTTAATACTAAAATATTTTTCATGATTGTTTAGGTTCTTCAGCGTTGGTATTTTTGTCCCAAATAGATTCTATATTTCGGACGGATTCAAGTGTCATCAAAATGCTTGAATGCCTTATAACTTCCAACGTATTTAGTAAATTTGATGGCATAAGGTTAACTCTGGGTATATTTTTTATTGATCGTAGTACAGTTTCGTTGCATCCGTCCAAGACTAATAAAGTGGGTTTGTTAACTCCTAGTGAATCTATATATTGTGATATTGGACCAGTTTTATCAAGTCCATCTGGTATTTCAATTACGAGTAATTCTTTATCTCTGACTTTTTGAGACAAAGCGCTAATTAGAGAATTCACCTTCATTTTATGAGGAGTATTTTTTCTATAACTTCTTGGTTTTGGGCCAAATGTTACTCCTCCGCCACGCCATATTGGAGATCTGGTAGAACCGGCTCTGGCTCTACCTGTACCTTTTTGCCTGAACGGCTTTGCACCTCCACCCGCTACCTCAGCTCTAGTTTTGGTACTTGCGGTACCCTGTCTTTTATTTGCCAGCTGACCTACCATTACCTGATGTACAAGCGTAGGGTTCCATTTAGCATCAAATATTCTATTGCTCGCATCAATTGATTTGACCAATTGCCCTTGTATGTTTTTGGTTATTAATTTCATGTCTTTTATTGTTTGCTACTTTTTTTTGCATATAAGAGAGTACCTGTTGATCCAGGTACTGCACCCTTTACCATTAATAGATTGTTTTCCTGGTCCATAGAAAGGACTTCTAAATTTTTAATAGTTACTTTAATGCTGCCCATGTGTCCGGCCATCTTCATTCCCTTAAGTACCCTTCCTGGAGTTGATCCTGCTCCTATAGATCCTGGAGCCCTGTGCCTATCAGATTGACCGTGGGTTTTTGGTCCACCTTTAAATCCATGCCTTTTAACTCCACCTGCAAATCCTCTTCCTTTAGTCACGCCAGTAATGTCTAGTTTCGAGCCAATTTCAAAAATTGAAACGTCAAACTCCTGGCCAACTTCTAATTCAGAAGTTTCAACGCCCTTAATTTCTTTAAGAAACTTGAACGTTTTGTCTGATTTTTTCAGGTGTCCGTTTTGAGCCTTATTTAATCTTTTGGAAGCCCCATAACCGATTTGTACGGAATCATATCCTTCCAATTCTTGATTTTTAATTTGAGTTATTGCACAAGGTCCAAGCTGAATTGCTGTTACACAGTCGGCCTTACCATCTTCATGGAAGTATCTCGTAGTTCCTATTTTTTTCCCTAAAAGAGCGTTTATTGACATAATATAATTTCTTTAATTCTAGAGTTTGATTGATATATCTACGCCTGAAGGCACAGTTAATTTAGTAAGTGAATCTATCGTTTTAGATGTTGGTTGTAATATATCAATTAACCGATTGTGAGTGCGTATTTCAAAATGCTCACGGCCATCTTTGTGTACATGAGGTCCTTTGATAACGCAGAACTTTTTGATTTTAGTCGGCAATGGTATAGGACCAGCTACTTGAGCTCCTGTTCTTTCTGCTGCTTCGACAATATCTTCAGCGGAAAAGTCTAGAACCTTGTGGTCATATGCTTTAAGTATAATTCTTATTTTTTGTCTGTTTACCATTTGTGTATTTATCTCTTATTTGAACCTAATATTATTAATTGTGATTATGCTGCCAAAGCAGCATTAGTTGTTTTTTCATAGCTGTCAAATTCCATTGAATAACCAGCTCTGCCTTGAGTTAGTGATCGTATGGACCCAGCGTATCCAAATGTTTCGCCCAAAGGTATTTTTGCTTGAACTGTTTGTATTTCTTCTGTTCCACCAATGTTATTTATATTGGCTCTTCGTTTACCTAAATCACCAATTACATCTCCCAAGAATTGGGAGGGGGTAGTTATTTCGAGGTTCATTATAGGCTCGAGTAAATTTGGCTTTGCTTTTTGGAGTATAGATTTTGCAGCCATTGACCCGGCTATTCTGAATGCCATTTCAGACGAATCCACATCATGATAACTACCGTCAGTAAGAGAAAATTTTATATCTACCACGGGATATCCGGAAATTGGCCCACTTGATAGAGCGTCGTGAATCCCTTTTTCAACTGCGGGTATATATTCACGGGGTATTGCACCACCCTTTATAAGATCCTCAAATTCTATGCCGCTACCTTTAGGCAGTGGTTCCGCTTCAAGAACTACATGTCCATATTGACCATGCCCACCGCTTTGACGTATGAATTTGCCCTCATCCTCTATTTTACGAGTTATTGTTTCTCGGTAGGCAACCTTAGGTTTTCCAATATTTGCTTCTACTTTGTACTCTCTTTTCATTCGGTCTACGATAATTTCAAGATGGAGTTCACCCATTCCTGAAATCAGAGTTTGGTTCACTTCGCTATCAAAGTTTATTTTTAACGTAGGATCTTCATCGGCAAGTTTTATCAATGCATCAGTAAGTTTTTCCTGATCGACTTTTGTTTTAGGTTCAATAGAAATGGACATTACTGGGTCGGGGAAGTTGATGTTTTCCAATATAATTGGAGAATCAGGTGAGGATAGAGTGTCGCCAGTTGTAGCATTTTTTGCTCCAACTAATGCGGCAATGTCGCCGCTTTTTACAATATTCATATCTTCCCGTGCCTGAGCGTGCATTCTTACAATTCTACCTACACGTTCCCTCTTCCCTGTAGAGGAATTGTAAATGGAATCACCCGTTTTCAATTCTCCTGAATAAACACGGAAATAGACGAGCCTGCCTATAAAAGGATCCGCAACAGCCTTGAAAACTAATGCTGAAAAATCTTTATTTTCATGCGTTACTTGTATATCTTCTTTTGTTTTAGCGTCTATACCTTGTGTGCCTTCTATATCCATTGGCGACGGTAAATACTCAACTATGGCATTTAAAAGGGGTTGTACTCCTTTGTTTTTTAATGCGCTGCCACATAGTACAGGGACGATTTTAGCTGCTATGGTTGCTGTACGCAGAGCTGACCTTATTTCCAGTTCAGATATTGATTCGCCTTCTATATATTTTTCTAGCAAGACATCATCAAATTCTGCTATTTGTTCAATCAATAGGTTGCGATTTTTAATAACATCTTCTTTTAAATTATCTGGTGTTTCGCACGGTTCAATACTGTTACCTAATTCATCTTTATAGATAAAAGCTTGCTCTTTTACCAAGTCAATATATCCAGTGAATTTATCTTCGGCGCCAATAGGTAATTGTATTGCTACTGGATTTCCGCCTAACCTTTCTTTTATACTATCAATTGTTTTGGCAAAACCTGCACCTACCCGGTCCATTTTGTTCACAAAACACAGTCTAGGGACGTTATATTTGTCAGCCTGTCTCCAAACTGTTTCTGACTGTGGCTCGACACCTGCTACTGCATCGAAGATTACTACGCCACCGTCGAGTATCCGCAGGCTTCTTTCGACCTCAGCGGTAAAATCGACATGTCCTGGAGTATCAATAACATTGATTGTGTGATCATTCCAAGAACATGTAGTTGAAGCAGAAGTTATAGTTATACCTCTTTCGCGTTCTTGTGCCATCCAGTCCATAGTTGCAGTACCTTCATGCACTTCTCCAACTTTATGTATTCGACCAGCGTAGTACAGGACTCTCTCTGATACAGTCGTTTTTCCTGCATCTATATGAGCTATGAATCCAATATTTCTTATCGTATTTGTTTTTTGTGATGTTTCCATGATGAAGCCGGTATTTCTATTTTCCTAATTGTATTACCATCTAAAGTGGACGAAAGCGCGGTTTGCTTCGGCCATACGATGAAGGTCTTCTTTCTTTTTAACTGCAGTACCTTGAGATTTGGACGCCTCTATTAGTTCTTGAGCTATTCTTTCAAACATTGGACTTCCACTTCTTTCTCTTGCCGCACCGATTATCCACCTTATAGCTAGAGCCAATCTTCTACTTGGCCGAACCTCTCTTGGTACTTGATAAGTTGCTCCTCCCACTCTTCTTGAACGTACTTCTACGTCTGGAGAAGCATTGGTTATTGCTTGTTTAAAAACATCAATGCCGATTTGTTTTGTATCGTTTTCAATTTTATCTAAAGCATCGTATACAATTTTATATGCCAACGTCTTTTTACCGCTTAGCATAAGCTTGTTGATGAACCTAGTCAGGTTTTCATTAGAATATTTAGGGTCTGGTGTTACTTCTCTTCTTGGAGGTCTTCTGCGCCTTGCCATCTTATCAACCTATCATTTAACCTTTTTTACTTCCATATTTACTTCGGCCACGTTTTCGATCTTCTACTCCGTCGGAATCAAGAGGTCCACGGATAACATGATACCTAACTCCTGGTAAATCTTTTACCCTTCCGCCTCTTATCAGTACAACTGAATGCTCTTGAAGATTATGCCCTTCACCAGGGATATAAGCGGTAACTTCCATGCCATTTGTCAATCTAACTCTAGCTACTTTTCTAAGGGCGGAATTCGGCTTTTTTGGTGTTTGTGTACGTACTTGAATGCAAACCCCACGTTTTTGAGGAGCACCTTGAGTTTCAACCCCTCGGTTTGTCAATGAATTATAATTGAAATTTAGAGCTGGGGATTTGTCCTTAGTCCTTTTTGAACTGCGTCCTTTTCTTACCAGTTGATTTACTGTCGGCATGCTTTACTGATTCCTATATTGGTTATTTATTTTGAGCCACGTGGCTAACTGAAGTTCTATTGAGTGCTTATATAAATATATGCAAATAGAAAATCAGCAAACCTAAAATATATCTATTTTCTATTGGATTGTCAACTTGTTAATTGGCTTGATTGGAGTAAAACACATTTTCTCAATAAGTACTTAAAGAAAATCTGAAATAATGTAAATTATTGGGGTATTTTGACTAATTTACTTGAATGAGCGACCATTAAATCGTGGAAAAACGAAATTAATATTTAAGAGGCACGTTTTGATGGATTCATCAAAGAAGTCAATTTTAATTATTGAAGATGAAACTAATATACAAAAAGCAATCGAATATAATTTAACTAGGACTGGATACAAGGTATACCTAGCAAATGATGGTGAACAAGGTATTGCATTATTTCAAGCCCAGAAAGTTGATCTTTTAATTCTAGATTTGATGCTCCCTAAATTAGATGGTTTAGAGGTATGTAAGATAATTAGAGGCTATAGCAATGTTCCTATATTGATGTTGACAGCAAAAGGGGAGGAAATTGATAAGGTAGTAGGGCTCGAAATTGGAGCAGATGATTATTTAGTCAAACCATTTGGAATGCATGAATTGATTGCTAGGGTTAAAGCCCTTTTGAGGAGAGTTGGTGCGGAAATAGAAACCGCCAGCAGAAATTCTAGCAATAATATAGTCAATTCAAATGGAGTTTTGAAAAGCGGTGATTTAGTTTTAGATGATCAACGGCACCAAGTTACCTTGAATGAAGTTGAGTTGGATTTAAAGCCACGGGAATTTCAACTATTGCTTATATTCATGTCCAATATTGGATTGGTTATGACTAGGAACAATATTTTGGATGAACTGTGGGGGCAGGAATTTGTCGGTGACCTTAGAAGTGTCGATGTACATGTTAGATGGTTAAGGATAAAGTTGGAGAAAGATCCATCTAAACCTAAGAGGCTAGTAACAATTAGAGGTGTGGGATATAGATTTGAAGGATGAGACATTTTTTTAATATAGAATTTAAATTTCTCAAACAATGTTTATTTATTGGGTTTTTAATACTCTTGCCCCAAATTTTAGCTGAGTTGTTTTTTACTCATATTATTTGGAACATTTCGTTTTCTGTTGTTAGTACCGGGCTTATTACTGGATATATTTACTATCTTTTTAATCGAGTCAAAACGGATGTTGAATATATTTCTGATAAAGTTGAATCTTTATATTTAGAATCTAATGAATTTGAAAATATAACGAGAAGATTTGAAGATAGATATATCCAAAATTTGTCTAGAAGATTTAATGATCTTGCAGAACATTTAAATCACACCGTAGATAATTTGTCTAAGGAAAAAACCAAATTAGCTGCTGTTCTTGATACTATGGCTGATGGGGTTATTGTATTGGATAAGGAAGGCATAATCTCTTTAGTCAATCAATCTGCATTAGTATCATTTCAAATCAAATTAGAATCCTTCGAAGGAGTGAAGTTCATAGAACTTGTTAGGGATCATGAAATTCAAAAAATAATTGATCAGTGTTTGGAAAATACAGAAATCTCTGTTGGAGAGGTGGAAATGTCTAACGGAGGATTTTTCAATGTGTTAGCAATACCTTTACTTTCAACTGACAAATTAATAAATGAAGGGGTTCTCATTACTTTCCATGATATATCAAGATTCAGGCAGCTGGAAAACACCAGAAGGGAATTTGTAGCTAATGTTTCTCATGAATTGAGAAATCCACTAGCTGGTATAAAGGCTTTAACAGAAACTTTAGAAAACTTTGATGATTTAGACAAAAACGTCAGGGGAGAGTTTATTGATAGAATAAACGAAGATGTTGATAGAATGACTAACCTTACTAATGATTTGCTTGAACTCTCTAAGCTTGAAAGTGGTCAGGTTAAAACCAATATAATGCCAGTTGAAATTGTATTGGTATTTAAATCTCTAAATGAATCTTTTTCTAAGGAGTATCATGATAAGGGGGTTGCATTAGATTTCAAATCTGTAAATCCTTCTTTTAGGATATTATCCGAGTTCGGTATGTTGATACAGGTTTTTACAAATTTGCTTGAAAACTCGCTCCGCTTTACAAGAAAAGGAGATTTTGTAACAGTATCGTGCAAAGAAAATAAGGAAACAATTTCTATTGTTGTTGCTGATAATGGTATAGGAATAGATAAAGAACATTTGCCTCATGTTTTTGAGAGATTTTACAAGGTAGAAAGGTCTAGGTCTGATGTTGGAACAGGATTAGGATTATCAATAGTGAAGCATATTGTTGGTTACCTAAATGGTGAAGTTTTGATAAACAGTGAAATAGGAGTTGGGACTAATGTTGAGGTTGTCTTCAAAAAAATATAGTTCATTTACTAAAAATATTTTTCTGAAAGTTATGCGTGCAATGAATATTCAAATCGGTATAAATCGATTCGAAATGGATTCTAAATAAATGTTGGACGGCGTGATAATTGGATTGGTTCAAGGTGTTCTTGAATGGTTGCCTGTTAGCTCTGAAGGTGCTGTTTGGCTGACAATCAATCAATTACAGGATATATCATTTGAAACAGGCGTGAAATATGCTCTGTTTGTTCATCTTGCCACTGCACCATCAGCAATATTGGTATTTAGGAAGCAAATCCTCCATATGATTAAGAATTTGATTTTCAAGCCTTTTGGGTTAGATTCGGTAACTGCTTTTTTAGCAATATCTTTTGTCATAAGCGGATTATTTGGATTAGCAATAATGAAAACTGTCGAAATAGTATCTCCATTGATAGGGTCACTAGGAATGTTGATTGTAGGAGTATTTTTATTATTTACAGGATTTATGTCATTGTTTAAATCACGTTATTTTCAAAATATGTTGTCAGAATCTGGTCAAATATACGACCTGTCCTTTTCAGAAAAAGCGACTCGGGATTCAGTTCGAATCAAAGAGAGACTTTCAATACCTAAAAAGGTAATAGTTGATAGCCTAATATTAGGTTTAGCTCAGGGGTTAGCCGTTTTACCTGGATTAAGTAGGTCTGGGATTACGATAAGTTTACTTTTGTATCGAGGGGTTGAGAAAAACAAAGCTGTGGCCATAAGTTTTTTGATGAGTATACCGGCAAGCATAGCTGCAGCAATTTACTCAATATTAACCAATCCTGATATAAGTATTTCGACTCCTATTTTAGTTTCTTGTTTAACTGCTTTTATATCAGGTTTGGTATCCATCAAGATTGTTCTGAAATTTGTTTCCAAATTCAACTTGACTTTTTTTATATTCGCTTCAGCCATATTTGTTATATGTGGTGCTCTATTTGACGCTTTAGTGATTCGATAACAGCGTTCAATTTAAACTGAGTGAAGTTAATTTTGGTTCGTTTTAACACTCCCTTAACATTTATTTATTCTTTATTTAACACCATTAGAAATAAGTATGTTTAATATCTGAATAGTTAAAGGAAAAATATGATATGGAGAATAGTTGACTTGTTTAATAGAAAGAAGGTTATGGCTAGATTTGTCGCTGTTTTAAGCTTGTTATTAGTGTTTGCTTGTGGTTCATCCGGAGAAGCTGAGAAATCTAGCGAAAATACTTCTCCAGCACCGATATCTGCAAATAAACTAAGTGGAACGATAGAGATAGATGGTTCAAGTACTGTATACCCTGTTAGCGAAGCAGTGGCCGAAGATTTTGGGAAATTACATAAAGATGTAAGGGTTAACGTGGGAGTGTCGGGTACAGGTGGTGGATTCAAGAGATTCACAAGTGGCGAGACAGACATATCCAATGCATCTAGGCTGATAAGGCAAATGGAAGTAGATGCAGCTAATGATAATGGCGTTAAGTATCATGTATTAAAAATAGGGACTGATGGCTTATCAGTTATAGTGAATCTAAGTAATACCTGGGTTGATTGCTTAACAGTTGAAGAACTCAAGAATATATGGGAACCAGGCTCGATGATTAACAATTGGAATCAGGTAAGGGCAAGCTTTCCGAATCAGAAGATGAGGCTTTATGGTCCAGATACAGATTCAGGTACATTTGACTATTTTACGGAAGAGATAAACGGTGAAGCCCAGGCTTCAAGAAGTGACTATACTGCTAGTGCTGACGATAATGTACTTGTACAAGGTATATCAGGAGATAAGGGTTCCCTAGGATATTTCGGTTATGCGTACTATGAAGAAAATAAGGATAAGTTGAAAGTAATCGCGGTTGATGATGGCAATGGATGTGTTTTGCCTGGTGGAATAACGATTGAAGATGGTTCATATACGCCGTTGTCTAGACCGCTATTCATCTATGTCAATGCTAAGAGTTTGGAGAAGTCAGAAGTTAAAGAACTTGTAAAGTTCTATATGGAGAATGGTAAGAAATTAGTAGATGAAGTTGGATATATATCTTTACCAGCTTCTGTGTATGCTGAAAATCTGAATAAAATTGAGTAAATCAAACATTAGTGGAATAAATAAATATCAGATAGAGTGCCCGGTGACGATTAGAGCAGTGTTGGGTTCACGGAATCACGGTCTAGTTATTTTTGATAGAGAGTAATGTGTTGACAACGAATAGAACTACTTTAAATCAGACGGGTAAAAGATCTAATAGTTGGAGGCACAGAAAGTCTAAAATAGCTAGTTACGCATTTTTAATTTGCGCTCTTATTTCGATACTCACTACAGTAGGTATAGTTACTAGTTTGCTGATTCAAGCTTGGCCGTTTTTTAACGTGGTTTCAATAATCGATTTTATTTTTGGCACCCGATGGTCTCCTATACTTAAGCCTAGAGATTATGGGGTTCTCCCGTTGGTTTGCGGTACCTTGTTGGTTGCATTCATATCTGCTGTTATAGCTATACCTTCAGGTGTAGGAATTGCTATATTCCTTTCTGAATATGTACCAAATAAAATAAGAAGTATTTTAAAACCATTCATAGAGATTCTGGCAGGGATACCAACTGTAGTTTATGGATATTTTGCTTTAACTTTTGTGACACCCCAATTACAAAAAATCTTACCCGACTTGATAATATTTAATGCTCTTAGTGCCGGCCTTGTGATGGGGTTGATGATAATTCCTTTCGTAGCATCTTTAAGTGAAGATTCTATGGTGGCTGTGCCAAGGTCTCTTAGAGAAGCTGCCTATGCCCTAGGGGCAACTAAAGGAGAAGTAGCGTTTCGAGTCGTGGTGCCGGCGGCTCTGTCTGGTATCATAGCATCATTTTTATTAGCGATATCAAGAGCTATCGGTGAAACAATGTTAGTCACAATTGCTGCTGGAGCCACTCCCAGGCTTACATTTAACCCTATGGAAAGTATACAAACAATGACAGCATTTATTGTGCAGCTAAGTTTGGGAGAAACTCCTCATGGGTCGTTAGAATTCAATACTATTTTTGCTGTTGGTTTAATGTTGTTTGCTTTGACGATATTGATGAATATCATCGGCAGTTTTGTGGTTAGTAAATGGGGTGTGAGGTATTAGGTATATGCATCCAGAGAAACAGTCGAAATTTAATAGACGTATTAACAAACGCAAAACAGTAGGATTAGTATTAAATACTGCTTTAATAATAGCATTAACGATTGCTTTGGTAGGACTGATTGCTTTATTAGCAGAAGTATTGATTAAAGGGTTGCCATGGGTCAGTAAGAATCTTATTGTGAATTATCCATCTAGGCATCCTGAACAGGCGGGATTGTTGTC
>CAZYCG010000048.1:0-12456 GCA_964645865.1 uncultured Dehalococcoidia bacterium
TCTTGGGAATTATTGTTTGAAGAAAAATTATAAAATTGCGATAATATCAGGCAATGTCAAAGAGCAACGGATGTATCATAAATTGGGGTTTGTAAACTTTGGACCCATAGTTGGTACTGAAGATGCTAGATATCAGCCGATGTATTTAAATCTAGATGAACTATCAAAAAGATTTGAGGGGTTGGGTTAAATAAAAGTTACTATGAATAAATCAACCGTCAATTTATTACCTGGTCCGGTTGAAGTTAAATCCAATGTGCGTCAGGCTTTTCAAGATTCAGTTGTCTCACATCGTTCTGAGGAATTCATAAATGATTTTTCCTCGTTGAAAGATAAACTAGCTGACATGGTAGGTTGTAGATTTGCTCAGATATTTATGGGTAGTGGTACGATGGCTAACGATGTCATAGCTGCTCAATTGAAACATATATCTGGAACAGGATTGATAATATCAAACGGTGAGTTTGGAGAACGATTAATTGATCATGCCAAAAGTGCATCTATTAATTTCGATCATATTTCTTTCAATTGGGGTGATTGTTTTGATTACGATTATATAAGTGATGTTTTGGATAAAAAGATTCCTCCATCATGGATTTGGGCGGTAAATTGTGAAACATCCACAGGAGTTTTGAATAAAATAACTGATTTAATTAAATTAAGTGAGAAATATCAATCTAAATTGGTATTAGACTGCATAAGTTCTGTGGGCAACATTCCTTTAGACTTATCTAGAGTTTATCTAGCTTCAGGAGTCAGTGGTAAAGGGTTTGCAAGTTATTCAGGATTATCAATGGTTTTTCATAATCATGAAGTAAAATTAAATCAACACGAAATACCCAGATATTTAAATTTGGCGTTATATGCGAGTGCAGGAATACCTTTTACTCTTTCTTCAAATTTAATCTATGCATTGAATACTGCTATTGATAATTATTCCGAATTCCCTTTATTTGATATCAAACACACTAATACGGTTTATGTTATCAATAAGCTAGAGAAATTAGGTTTTAAAATCATTTCAGACATACAAAATTCTTCATCAGGAGTTGTTACCATAGAGTTGCCGATAGAGGTGAATTCTCGTTATGTCGGAGATAGTTTAAGGGAATTAGGAATCGAAACCAGTTATGCTAGTGAATATCTTTTAATCAAAAATTGGCTCCAGATATGCACTATGGGTGAAGTTAATTCCAAAGATGTTTCGAATGTTATTGATTTGATTTATTCAATATGTGCCAAGCAGAAATCTTTAATAAGTTAAAAGTTTAGGTATATTGTTTTTATTTGTTCAATTCTAATAATTTTGGATATTTTTGCCATTTTTCTAAAAACTTTTTGTAATTCGCTTGGCTTAATTTTTCTCGTTGATAATCTGGCATTGATTCCCAAATCCTATGCTCATGGCGAATAAGAGGTAAATTTGGTATCTCAATTATTTTGTATCCCTTTGACTTAAATTGAAAACTATAATCCAAGTCGAGGTGTCTATAGAATCTAAAGGTTTCTCTCATTAATCCTACCGTTTGAATACTTTTTCTTCTAAAGGCAAAACAATAGCTTTGGATTGCGTCCATTTCTCCTCCATTTCCATTAGGATCATCACGGAAATGACGCATGTCAGATGTCTTTAAACCGAATGCTCCTGTTATTCCAACGGATTCATCCTTTAGGATAGTTGAAATTGGGTTTGCTATGTCATTAGTGAGTTCGACGCTTGTATCTAATAGGATGATAATTGAACCTTCACTTGATTTTAGTAGTATGTTTTTAGACGTTCCTTCTCCCAATCCATGGTCGGTGTTAATCACCTTGGTGTCGACTTTTTGACCAATTGATTTGATGAATTCAGATGATTCAGGGTTTGATATTTTATTTAGGATCAAAATTTGATATGAGATGGATTTAGTGAAATTTATGATCGAATTAATACATCGTGTTAAATCAGACGTGAAATCGTTACCGATCAAACAAAATGTCACATCATATTTGTTTAAGTTCAAGGGGTGTTGAGATAACTCAGATGATGAACTTATAGATTTTAGCCTTCCAAATTCGGTTTCAGAGTAGAATTTTTCTCGTATTATGCTACCTTCTACGGTATCTTCAATCACGTATCCTAAATCGTTTATTGATTCTCGGTGGATATCGGCTTTGTGAAAGTCTTCAGATATTTTTAGGCTAGATCGTATTTTGATTTTTGAAAATAAATTAGATTCTATTTTTTGATTTATTGGATTTGGAACGAGATTGAGACCTAAAACCTTATCAAATTCTTTGATTATTTTTATTTTCAATGTTGATGGTAGGTCAGATTTCATTAATTGCCAAGTTAATGAAATGCCAGAAGGTAAATCCAAATCATTGTTGGCCTTTGTATTGAAAGATTGTACCCACTCATTGTTACTATCAATGGGTTCAGTAGAATCTGAATCTTGGTTTCTAATAAGTCTTATTCTGTTTCTTAATCTTTGGAGTGCTCTTTGTGAAGATTTAATCGAATTTAAACTGAAATTCAGTCTGTTTCTATATTTGGTTGTTGCGCAGAGGTATCTGAATGAAAGTGGATCTATTTTTAATTCACTTAAAGTTTGTATTGTGTACGAATTTCCTTCAGATTTCGACATTTTAATCCCGTCAGAAAGTAAATGGGCGCCATGTACCCACATGCCTACTACTTTTCCCCCAGTATATGCTTCACTTTGAGCTATTTCACCTTCATGATGAGGGAATATGTTATCAACTCCTCCAGTATGTATATCAAATTCATTACCTAAATATTTGAAAGACATAGCGGAACATTCAATATGCCATCCAGGAAATCCATCTCCCCATTTACTTGGCCATTTGAGAGTGCGACCTTTTTCAGCAGATTTCCATAACGTGAAATCTTGTGGATTGTGTTTGTTTTCATCTTCATCGGTTCTCAATCCAGTAATTAAATTACTATAGATATTTCCTGATAAAGCACCATAATTTGGAAACTTGGATACGTCGTAATATACGTTCCCGTCAACTTCATATGCGTACCCTTTGTATAGAAGAGATTCAATGAGAGAAAGCATTTCATTAATATGGTCTGTTGCTCTAGGATGATGTTCTGCAGGTAGTATATTAAGTGCTAATTCATCTTCAAAAAATATGTTTGTGTAATATTGGGAAATTTCTTTAGGGGACTTGCCTTCTTTGATTGCAGCAGCTACAACTTTATCTTCTCCTCTTTCTAGTAATTCCTGTCTCATGTGTCCAACATCGGTGATGTTTTTTATATGCAGTACTTTAGAACCGTTATTTATTAAAATCCGTTTTATCCAATCGGCCATTAGGTAAGACCGAAGGTTTCCAAGGTGACTTTCTCGATAAACAGTTGGACCACAAGTGTATATTTTTACGTAATTGTTTGTGGTCGTGTTTACTGGTTTAACTGTTTTGGTCAGTGTGTCGTATAGTCTCAACATTGTTGATATTTCAAATTATTTCTAGTACGCGCATGAGATTAGTTCCTCCTGCGACTCCTATAGGTAACCCTGCAACTAGTACTATCTTGTCATTGGGTTTGGCATCCATCACTTCAATTGCCTTTATTTGTGCTTCTCTAAAGAAATCTTCTACTGTAGAAAGAGTTTTTATTGTAATAGGAGTTACTCCCCATCGAATTGTTAGTAATCTTTGAACTTTCTCACTTGTAGTAAGTGCAAGGATTGGGGTTTTAGGGCGATATTTCGAAACTCTACCGGCTGTGCTGCCAGATTCTGTAAAAGCTAGAATTGCTTTAGCATTCAATTGATGAGCACTCTGACAAGCATCATAGCTGATAACATCATCCGTTTTTGATTCTTGGTGTACTTGTTTTTCGACAATTAATTTTTCATATGGTAGAGCTGGTTCTGTTTCTAAGGCTACATCTGTCATTACTTGGGTGGCTTCAATTGGGAATTTACCAATAGAAGTTTCTCCTGAAAGCATTATTGCGTCTGTTCCATCAAATATCGCATTTGCAACGTCAGTAACTTCAGCCCTAGTTGGAATTGAAGAATTAATCATAGATTCCAACATTTGTGTTGCTGTTATAACCGGTTTGCCTGCAGCGTTAGATTTAGTTATGATTTCCTTTTGTATCACGGGTACCTTTGCTAGTTGGACATCAACTCCTAAATCACCTCTTGCGACCATGATTCCGTCACTTTCAGATAAAATAGAATCAAAGTTAGTCATCGCTTCCTTTCGCTCTATCTTAGATATAATAAATGGAGCAACACCGTTTTCAGACAATATTGTTTTTGCAGTAACAACATCCTGTGGATTTGTAATTGTTGATAGTGCTACAAAATCAGCTTTTATTCTTGCTGCAAATTGAAGTGCTTCCGTCGCTTTTATAGAAGGGAATAAATTTTGACTTGATTTACCTGGAGATGCGACTCCTCTACCTTCAGTTACACGGCCTCCTCTAATAACAGAACATTTTAGAATGCTATTCTCAATAGAGTTTACTTTTAACTCGATTAAACCATCATCGACCAATATTGAGTCGCCTATTTCTATATTTTCTTCAATTCCTTCGGGTACTACGTTGAAGAGCTTATCGTCACCTTGTTTATTGGAGGAAGTCAATTCTACCTTATCCTCAATATTGAGATGAACCACACCTGCTTTTACGGGCCCGATCCTGAACTTAGTTCCGGGCACATCCACCATTATACCAATAGGATTCTTTAATTTTTTGCTAGCACTACGGACATTTTTTGCCATAGCCAGATGTTCATCTTGAGAGCCGTGAGACATGTTCAATCTTGCTATAGACATGCCGGATTCGATCATTCTTTCGATGATTTGCTGGTTTGGGGTGGAAGGACCTAAGGTACATACGATTTTGGTTCGGGCTTGATACATGATTTGCGTCTCCTCCCAAATTAATTTCCGTAATTATTATTCTGTCAGGTTGGTATGCTATGTTCAATGGTTAAATTAAACTGTTACAATATCAATTCTAATATGCTGGATTTTGGTTTGAAAATAAACTACTGATAAAATCCATTTGATTTAGGTAGTTTGTTAGTTTTGCTGAACTAATTTAACAAGGATATTTATTAAGTGGAGAATATAAAGAATCTCTATGATCTTCAAAAGATCGACTCTGAAATCGATACGCTGAGGTCGATTCTCACCGATTTACAAGATACACTTTCAGATCGTTCAGAGTTGATCAATATAAAAATTGACATCAAAACTATCAAGTCAGATTTAACTACAGCTGAAGTTAACTTGCGACTTAATCAAAATAAGATTGATGATATCGAACAGAGAATAGGTGGATTAGAAAAACGTTTGTATAACGGAGAATTGCGAAATAATAGAGAAATTGAATTGACACAAAACGAACAGTCTACTCTAACTAAACAAAAAGAAGAATTTGAAGATTTGTCATTGCAACTTATGGACGATATAGAAAAAAAAGGTTCCAATCATAAAAATCTTGAAGAAAAAATGACAGACTTGTTGAAAGATAGAATCAAGTTAGAAACAGGCTTAAAACGTGAAATACAGGATTTGAAAAACAATATAGGAATATTGGAGGATTCCAGAAAAAAAACTTTGCAAGTAATATCGAAATCCTTATTCGTGTTATATGAGTCTTTGAGAAAAAGTAAGGGAGGAGTAGCAGTAACTGTTGTTAAAGGAGGAATATGTGATGGTTGTAGGATTGCATTATCTTCTTCAAATTCTCAGAGGGTTGCTGAAACTAATGAATTACCCAGATGTGGTAGTTGTCAACGTATTTTATATGCGATATGAGGAGAAGTTTTGAGGGCGCTTGGATATTTCAAATCCAAATCTTTTGATGATGTTGGAAAGAATGAAATTAAGAGTATTTTTCACAATTATTGTGAACTGAACCTTCATGTTCCAGTTAAATTATTCATATCCGATAATAATTCAAATTTAAATAAAGACCTACAGTATTTGAACCTCATTGAATTCATTAAAAATGAAAATTCAGAATACTTAGTTGTAATAAATGATGTTAGGGATTTTGGTTCAGATATCGAATCCGTTGCTAGAGTAATTGCTGTGTTTCACGAATTAAAAGCATTAGTGAAATGTGCAAGCGAAGACTATCCAGATCCTATACAAAATGCCTTCAGGGTATTGAGACCCAAAGGAGTATCTTTAACTAGAAGCGTCTCCATAAAAAATATCATGCAGACTAAGGCAATGGAAGGCAAAGTCTTAGGCAGACCCCCATATGGATATGAAATTAATAACGATGGGTTCTTAGAGCCTGTAAAAAATGAAGCGTCAGTTGTTGAGTTGATTTTTAAATTGTATACGAAAGACCAAATTGGATTAAGACTTATTGCACAACATTTGAACGATAGACAATTAACTACTAGAAAAGGTAGCAATTGGAGTATGGTTGGTATAAGAGATGTCCTAAAAAACCCTGTTTATTTGGGCACTTATACGCGTTACGGTGTTCAGAGACCTAAATCGCACCAACCAATTATTTCCGCTGAAGTGTTTAGGATGGCGAAGGAACAAACTGCTAAGCGGAAACCTATGGGTCGAGTTGTTAATGCGGAGCCATTTATGCTTTCAGGCATGCTATATTGTTCTGGTTGTGATAATAAGATGATGGGTGTAACGAGGAGGCAAACCTGGAAAACTAAAGATGGTAAAAGACAAAATGCTGTATATAAATATTATCAGTGTCAATCCAAGAACAACTTGAGTGTTTGCGAGTACCATACTTGGAAAGCGGCTATGTTAGAGCAGAATGTGATTATGCAATTGAAATACAAATTTGATTCAATTAATAATATTGGAGATAGATTAGATGAATTCCAATCTATAAATAAAACGCTTGTCAAAAATGCTGAAAGAAGGTTGTTTAAAGATTTGAAGCTTTATGCAGAAGGCAAAAAAGAATATGACCACATAATTAGAAGGTTAAAGGATTTAGATCAGCAAAGGGTAAATTTAAAGTCTAAAGATAAATTGAAAGATTTTAAAGATATTATCCATAATTGGGATACTTTGGATGAACAAATGAAATCTGATTTTATCTCAGTTTGGAATATTAAAGTATTTGTAAGTAAAGAAACTGCAGAAGTAAAATTCTTGGGTGATTAAGAATCATATGATTTATAAGGTAGGGTTGTAGCTTAAAGAATTTTATTTTAAAATACTACTTCATATTGGCAAGGTGGTTGGATGATCGCTGTTCATTTTTTGAATAGAGGAAAGTCCGAGCTCCGATAGGCAGGATGCCCGTTAACGGCGGGGCGGGGTGACCCGACGGATAGTGCCACAGAAAATATACCGTCTAGTTTTCTAGATAAGGTTGAAAAGGCGAGGTAAGA
Source organism: uncultured Dehalococcoidia bacterium (assembly GCA_964645865.1). Classification (GTDB taxonomy): domain Bacteria; phylum Chloroflexota; class Dehalococcoidia; order Lucifugimonadales; family OSU-TB39; genus OSU-TB39. The sequence goes on from CAZYCG010000048.1 coordinate 7,362, forward strand.
GCTCACCGCTTCAATGGTAACATTGAAGGCATGGTAAACCCCATCCGGAGCAAGACCAAATTGGGAGTTAAGATTGCCTATATCGATCCCGGGTAGGTTGCTTGAGCCTGTTGGCAACAGCAGGCCTAGATAGATGGTCATCGCTCGTGTTGATTAATACGAGTACAGAACTCGGCTTACAGACCGCCTTGCTAAATCACCTTTAAGCTACTGGCCATCCCCAATCTGTCATTAAAGATTTTAGTTCAGACATATCCTCTTTAGTTAATGGTAGTGAAGGAGGTCTTGGGGGACCCATAGGTAGTCCCATTGTTTCCGACATCGCTTTTTCAACTTGACCATCTCCCCCATTTTTAGATGTTACCTTTCCGTAAAATTCAACAAGCGGTAACATTACCCTATTCCATTCAGCCTGAGCTTTATCGTAGAGACCTTGTTCCAACATGTCCCATATTCCAATAAAGAATTTAGGGTATGCAGCTATTCCGTCAGATAAAAAACCTTTACCTCCAAGCTGATGGCACCTTACTGGCTGATTTGAATTGTCTACAATGTTGAATACATCCGACAGGTCGAATATTTCTTCATATTTAACACCTTCTGGTGGAGACCATTTTATTCCAATGATTTTTTCAAAATCACGCATTTTCCTAAATGTATCGGGATATATTGCTCCATGGGTAAGCCAATGTGTGTTGTAGATTAATATCCCTGTATTTATGTTGTTCGATACAGCTTCAAAATACCTCAGCATGTCATCTTGCTTTGGTTGGTTGAATACAGGAGGCGATATTTGAAGAGCTACGATTCCAACGTCTGTTGCTTTTTTAGCGTCTTCTATCGTTCTTATAGTATCTTTGTAATGAATAGCAGCCATTATAGGAACTTTGTTTTTACTGGCTTTAACAACAGTTTCAATTACTGTTATCCATTCTGTTTCAGTTAATTGAGGACCTTCCCCCATAGCGGCTACGGCTTTAATAACCGATTTTCCTGCAACCAGTCCAGATTCAATCCAAACTTGTGTTGCGTCATACATCTGTTGATAGTCGACTTTGTAGTTTTTTGTGAAAGCCGTAGGAATTGTAGCTATAGCTCCTCCGACTTGTTCTTGAACTTTATTACGATCCCATGTCATTTAATATACATCCTTTATTTATATTGTTTTTAAGTATAAGCGTTTTTTTTTGCAGATGTTAAATCCATTAATAAATTCTCAATTACCATCATTAGAGATAAATCGATAAATATTCGTTGGGGACATTGGTATTTCAGGTATTCTAAGGCCTATAGCGTCACTTATTGCATTAGAGATTGCGGGTAATGGAGGAACAATAGATGATTCTCCAACGCCTCGTGCTCCGTATGGATGCCCTGGATTATAATGTTCTATGATGTGAGTATCTATCATAGGAACATCCCACGATGTGGGCATCCTGTAATCTAAGAGTGAAGGATTAGCCATTTTCCCATTATCATCAAACACATATTCTTCATGAAGAGCCCACCCAATACCTTGTACGGTTCCTCCCTGTATTTGACCTTCAACATAACTTGGATGAATTGCTTTTCCTGCATCTTGGAAAGCAGTATATTTTAGGATGTTGACTTTGCCGGTTTCTATATCAATTTCTAAATCGACAATGTTTGCACTGAATGAACCTGCACATCCGCGAGCATCTACATTGCCACGTCCTGTTATCGGTCCTCCGGTTTCATCCAACAAAGATGCAAGTTCTTTCAAAGGCATAATCAATTCGGAATCCATTTTTGATTTAGCATAACCGTTTCCAAAAACGACTGTGTTTTTAGGTACATTCCATATTTTTGATACTCTTTCTTCAAGTTGGTCTTTTACATCTAAAGCACATTGATATGCAGCCCATCCATTTTTGTGTGATGCACTACTTCCTACACTGGCTGAGGTATATCCGATTGAATCGGTATCAGCTACAGTGGGATTAATTAAGGTAGGGTCTATACCTAAAACTTCCGCAAATTGCTGCGCTATCGAAATCCTCGTCCCCCCTATGTCGACTGCTCCTGTTATTAGAGTAATTGTGCCATCTTCTACAACGTTTCCTATAACGGTTGCTGCTCCGTTGATATTTCCGCTATATCCAAAAGCTATGCCACGCCCAACTTTGAACGATTTACTACTGGATTTTGGTAATGATTCTGAATAATGTTGATGCTGAAGTACCGAATTAGCTGTCTCTATCATACCTATTTCAGGGTAAATCGTGCCGTCTGCTTTTCTAGTACCTTTATCAGCAGCATTTTTTAATCTCAATTGTACTGGGTCGATCTTTAATTTTTTTGAAATTTCATCAATAGCAGTTTCAACAGCTAGTGCTGAATTTGGAGTCCCTGGGGCACGATATGCGCCGGTTTTTGGTTTGTTAGTAACTATGTCATACCCCCTAAGTTGTAAGTTGGGTATATTGTAAGGGGCGTATGCTGTATTACAAGCATTCTCAATAAATGATCCTGGGTAAGCCCCAGCATCTAGGTATACATTGCATGTAGCAGCTGTGAAAATACCTTCTTTGGTAGCACCTATTTTTGCTTTGACTATTCCTCCAGACGTTGGCCCGGTGCATTGAAGAACTTCAGCTCTGTCTAATGAAATTTTTACGGGTCTTCCGCTCTTTTTTGAAAGTATTGCAGCAACTGGTTCTATATGTGCAGTGATTTTACCTCCAAAACCACCGCCTATTTCCATAGGGATGACTTTTATTGAGGATACTGGAATTTCTAATAGTGCTGACATTTCATTCCTAACGCTGAAATGACCTTGGTTGCTGCACCAAATTTTTAACTGTTTATCATTTTCGGACCATAAAGCAGTTGCAGATTGTGGTTCTATATATCCTTGGTGAACAGTTTTGGTTCTATATTTTGTTTCTACTACAACATCTGCTTTATCGAATCCAGTATCAATATCTCCTCTCAAAAATTCACAGTCCCCAACTATATTTGTCGAATCGAATTTTTTTGACCTCGGCGATGAAGTAATAGGCGTTTTTAATAAAATTGGTGCACGTTCACCCATAGATGATTCAACATCTACAACTGGTTCTAAAACGTCGTATTCGACTTTTATTAATGATAGGGCATCTAATGCGACATGGGGACTTATTGCAGCTACTGCAGCCACTGCATGTCCTGCATATAATACTTTCCCTTCGGCTAATACATTATTGCTAAGATACTTTAGACTTGTTAATGTTCCTTCAAGGTCTTTAAACATCTCTGTATGTTTTTTAAGTAAATCTTCAGAAGTTAATACTGCATATACTCCAGGTACATCCTTAGCAGCTTCCGTATCGATGGATAAAATGTTTGCATGGGCATAAGGACTTCTTAAGATTTTCCCATAAAGAAGACCCGGTAGATTTATATCAGCGCCGTAGAGTGCTTTACCTGTGACTTTTTCAACACCATCTGGCCTTAGAGGTCTTTTACCAATGTATTTGAAATCTCTACTTTTTTGCATATCTGTAATTTCTGTTTTGGAATTAAAACTCAAGTATTACCATGAAAAATATAGGAGTTACGATCGATTAAGTATAACTACTCTTTTTATATATATTAATTAATAAATCCTTCAAATCCTTTTCTTTATGGATTTACTTGATGGCTTTTAAACAATTTAATAAGTAGAATCGAATTTTGGTTGATTTAAAACGTGTCTTTATGAATATTTCAATTCCAACATTTAAAGCTTTTAATAATTTTAACTATTGTTTGATTTGGGTAAGTACTACATTGATGATATGTAGTCACCAAATGGTGGCTCTAGCACAAAGTTATTGGATTTATGATAATACCGGGTCAGCTACGATTTTAGGAGTTGTTGGCATAGCCGCAGCTATACCTTTATTGCTTATAGCCCCAATTGGAGGAGCAGTAGCCGATAGGTTCAATCAAAAAAAATTGATGATAATGTGCCAAACTCTTCAAATGAGTTTTGCCTGGGCTGTAGTTATTTTACTTGTTATGGATTTGATGGTTTGGCAACACTTATTAGTGATTGGTTTAGGCTATGGGATTATCTGGGCTACAAATGGACCTGCAAGACAAGCTTTACTTCCCAAAATTTTGGATAAAAGTGTTCTCCCTAATGGGATTGCACTGATAACAGCTGGTATGTCTATAGCAGGATTAATTGCACCCGCGATCGCTGGTGTTCTCTATGCTAAGTATAGTCCAGAGTTCGTGTTTTTCGTTAGTTCTATGTTAAGCGTAATATCTTTGGTGATCGCTCTTTTTATAAGGATGCCTAAGAGTAAAGCTGAAGTCAAAGGAACTAAAATCACATCAGATGCCATAGATGGATTGAAATATTTGTGGAGTGATTTTCCAACACGAACAGTATTAATAATTGGAATGGTATTTTTTTTCATGGAGTCTCCGGTCCACAGTCTTTTATCTGTTTTGGTGGTTGATGTTTATAAATTGGAATCTGAAGGGTTAGGTCTTCTAGCTGCTATGTTGGGAGTGGGAGGTCTTGTAGGAAATATATTTATTGCTACAATGCCTCCAAAAAAAAGAGGGTTGATATTTATATTTCTAGCATTTTTATCAGGCTGTGCATTAATGGGAGTGTCATTGATACCGGTATATATGGCCGGAGTGATTATTTTAACTTTCCAAGGGTTTGCGGGTGGTGGACAATACCCAATGATGCAGATTCTTATGTTGAAAAACATGGACCCGAAATATTATGGAAGAATAATGAGTATAATTATGATGTTTTTTGGCTTTATGCCTCTTGCTGTTCTTCCAGCTGGGATAGCTTCAGATATATTGGGTATAAGAACCATTATAATAATTTTAGGCGTTGGGTTGTTGGTTAGTTCGTCTTTGACGCTTTTCACCCAAAAATGGCTTCGTGATATGGATTAAATATAATCCGGTTTTCTTTTAGCAAAAAACTTTATCTGTTAAGCATAATATTGGCATAGCGTTCCGAATTGATTATATTAAGTGCAGGTAAAATTTATGAGTGGTGTTAATAAATCAAATCCAAATTTAGTATTCATTTTTTCCGACAGACAGCGATTTGATACTCTAAGAGTGTACGGAAATG
>CAZYCG010000049.1:0-12359 GCA_964645865.1 uncultured Dehalococcoidia bacterium
CCAGCATATAATATTGCATCTTTTGGATGTCCTCCAATGTTTAATACACTTAATTTATCCACCGCATCTTCTCCTAAATTTAAAATTGTTGGTCGGGGTGACTGGACTCGAACCAGCGACCCCCTGCACCCCATGCAGGTGCGCTACCAGACTGCGCCACACCCCGACTTCGATAAGAATAGCAAAAGGTATATATTGCATCAACTTAAATAGGGAAAACTCTTATGTATTTTCAACGAAAGTGTTAGGTCATGATATCAATATCGTTTGAAATTATATTGATATCATGATTTGAAGATTCAATAAAAGAAAATATGTGGTCAAATGTTTGGTTTAAAATAAGTATTTTGTTACTGATTACTGCTATTCCTATTGTGGCAATTTGCCAAAGTTCGTTATTTTCAATTTCTGAGACTGAAACATTAAATTTAAGTCGTATTTGTGTGGTTAGTGATTTCACTATTCTTCTTTTACCCTTCAGGTCATGATTCATCGGTAAAAACAGCTTTATTTTACAGGTACCTACGTGCATATTTATCCATTGATCAATTATTATTTTTCGACATTATGCTTGACACATATTTCCCAAACGATAGTATAACAACAAAGAGATTCTTTTAAATGGAAGATTATGTCTGAAGATAATGTTGATTGGAAAAAGGTTTTAGAAAATACTTCAATTATACGATTTCCAAAACAGAAATTGGCTACTTTTGGAAACACGTCGATTAATTATTATGTTATTACTGAACCTTTATATACAGTTATAGATTCAAAGTCCGAGGAAGGAGTTGTAAGAACAGGTGTAGTAGTTGCAGAAAAGCCTACTATTATAACGCCTTATTATGCAATGCATCTACAGGGGTTTAGTGAAGATGCGTATGAATATTTTAAAGAGCTAAATACAAGTTCCGGCCAAAATAATCCAGGGATACTATATCAATATAAAAATGAACCGTCCGAAATGGAGATTGTAAGCGGTAGCCCAAAAGCGATTGCGGCCAATATTGATTCAGATTTAGAAAAGAAAAAATCAGATATGTCAGTTGTAATGATTGGAGTTGATGAATATTGGGACGTCGCATTACTAAAATTCGTTTATGAATTTACAGCAAATTCTATTGCGAATAATATAAGTGAATTTAGTTCAAGAGGACTACTAGACCCAGATGAATCTTTCGGAGGAATTCCTAGAGATGCTGTCCAAAAAATAGATAAACTTTTTTCAGAAGCAGAAAAAGGCGGTTCTACAGATATGCTGAAATTGGAATTGGATAGATGGGGTGTATTTGAACAATATCAGGATAGATTCTTTAATTTATTCAAAAGAACGTTTTGAATTAATTGCTTGGTATAGCAAACCCGCGATCTGAATCACTATTGTGGATTTTGTTTAACCTATTTTTTATATTGAAAAACCCATTTGTTTCGTCTTCTTTATGTTCAATTGCGTTTCCAACCAATTTGCCTATGGATGGACCAAACTTGAAGCCATGACCACTTCCTCCAGAAGCGACAAAAACCTTAGAAGAATTAGGAGCCCAGTCCAAGATGAAATGGTCATCAGGTGTGTTTGTATACACACATCCTTTCGCAGAAATTATTCGCCCATCTGAAAGCAAGGGAAACCTTTCTTGCATGAATTCTGTTGCATTGCGTAAAAAGTCTTTATTGGGAGAGCGATCATCATTTGGATTAATGATTTGGCCTCGGGAATCATTAGCAATTTTAATGTATCCTTCTCTTAATAAAGGGAATCCATACCATTCAGATATAAGTTCATCTTTGGAATCGATTGAATTCATAGACCAAACAGGTAACTTTTCATGAACAAATGAATTTAGGTTGGCTGAATCAACAAATATCATTTGCTGTAAAGTTACAGTTAATTTAGAACCTATATTAGGTAATAAATCATTTGTCCACGCACCTGATGCGACTACTACCAGATCAAATTTAATTTTGGTATTAGATAAAGATAGATATACTGACTTATTTCTTTCTTCTATTTTATCAATTTGAGAATTTTCATGTATTTTCACACCTTGAGATTTAATTAATATAGATAATTCTTTTACTGCAAGACCACTTTCAATATATCCACCCCACTTATCATAAATTGCTATTTCATCATTATTAATTTTAATTTGTGGAAAAGTAGTGTGTAAGTCAGTATTATCTAATACCAAAATATCTTCATTTTGGTCATTTTCTTTTAAAAACCTCCAACTTTCATAAAGGGGAGTTTTTGGCTCAAATTGGTTGCTTACTATTAGAGTTCCAGGTTGATGATAAACTTTGTTCGTGAATTTCCTTTCCCATTCTTTCCATTTTAAAGCTGATTGTTCAACTAAATTGACGTAAACGTTATTATTAGAGGCATAACTGGTTCTTCTAATTGCCTTTGATACGTCAGTTGAACTTGCCATTGGATTAGGTATGGTACCTTTTTCAAAAACGGTAACGGAGTGGCCTCTTTCATTCATCTCATAGGCAGTTGAAAGGCCGAATATCCCTGCTCCAATTATCGCAATGTTCATTTTTTGCTTGTTTAAGCTCATTGGTTTGTTAAAAATTTGGTGTTACAGGAATTGATTTCGACATAGATTCGTAACTGGCTAGAACCACCGCCAAATCGTTTATCGCTGCTTCGTTAGTTATAATTGGTTTATGAGACGAATTCATAATATATTCACGAAAATCATCTAACATTTCTTTAAATCCCGCCCCACCTTTATCAAGCTTGATTTTCTCCTGAGTTTCTATTGACGTTACTAAGATTTCATCGCCAAATGGATTGAAACTTAATTGTTTAATGGTTCCAGATATCAATACATTATCATGTCTTGTTTGTTGAGGTGCTCCAGTACAATGATTGATTAATCCAATTACTTTGTTTGGAAGATTAGCAATCATTATAACTGTGTCTTCAGCTTGAAGATTTGGCAATCTGGTTTGTGTGGCTTGAGCATATACCTGAGTAGGTAGTCCTCCTAAATTTAACAAAATATCGATATAATGTATTCCTCCATCAATAAACCTTCCACCTCCAGTTGAATCTTTATCAAGTCGCCATCCATATACAGGACCGAAGTCTTTAGATTCTATTTCAATGGATATCATATCTCCAATTATACCCGCGTCTAATATTTCCTTGACACTTTTAATTGTGGGCAGATATCTGTAATTTTCTGCAATCATTAACTTTATGTTATTTCTTTTCGATTCATCAATCATCATATGTGCCTCTTCTAGATTTCTCGCGATAGGCTTTTCCATCAACACATGCTTGCCGTTTTTTGCAGCTAATTTGACATTAGATAGATGTAAGTCATGTGGTGTTAGGAAATATGCAGCGTCTATTCTATTATCGGATAAAGCTTGTTCATAATTTTCAAAGTAATCTATGCCCTTATATTTGTCTGAATATGATTTGGCTCTATCTCTGTCACGGCTGGCGAAATAAAGATTGAATTCAGCAGATTGATCTTTTTCAGATAATACTCTGTCTGCATGTTCACCGCACCCGAATATACATATAGAAGGTTTCATGGTGGTAACTCACGTTTTTACTTTGTTAGGAATCTTATGGTTGACTTTATTTAAATTTTTTCAATACGTCAAATACAATTGTTATGATAATATATACATTAATATGTCCTATAGAAACGAAGAACCAGAAATAAATTTACGTGCCATTTTAGATAAACTCCCATTCAAATTTGGGAAGATGTCTGGTGGCAATACATTTAGTTACATGGTGCTATCTATTTTCTCCGTAGCTTTAATTGTTTGGTTGGCAACTGGATTTTATTCGGTTCAGCCTGGAGAAATTGCCGTTGTGAAATTATTTGGGGAATTGAATTCAGAAGAAGGGCCAGGCTTGCATTGGTTTCCAAATGCTCCTATAGGTAGTAAACAAATAGTATTTGTTGAAGAAGTTAAAAGACTGGAACTTGGATTTAGAGGTGCTCAATCTGTTCGTGATGAATCGGTGATGATAACCGGAGATGAGAATATAGTAGACGTACAATTACTTGTGCAATATGACATCAAAGATGCTACTGATTATTTGTTCGAGACTGTAGATCCTTCAGGTGCATTAATCAAAGATGCTACTGAAACTGCTTTGCGTCAAGTTGTGGGTAGTAGTCCAATCGATACCGTAATTATTGAAAGAGAAACTATTCAATCAAATACCAAGCAGAAACTACAGCAATTATTAGACGACTATAAATCAGGCATACGGATTAAAGAAGTTAAGTTGCAAGGTGTTAATCCTCCTGATGAAGTTAAGCCTGCGTTTGCTGATGTAGTTATCGCTAAAGAAGACAAAGAGACAATAATAAATCAAGCCCAAGCTTATGAGGAGTCAGTGTTACCTCAGGCAAGAGGTGAATCTAGAAAATTAATTGAAGATGCGAGGGCATTTAGGGCACAGAGAATAAACGCTGCTGAAGGTCAAGCTAGTAAATTTACGTCTATGCTAGTGGAGTATAAGAAGTCACCAAATGTAACAAGGCAAAGATTATTATACGAGGCAATGGAGGAAGTCTTGCCTGGTATAACAAAGTTTATTGTAGATACTGAAACTGGAATTTTGCCCATATTGCCATTAGGGCAGGAAAATAACATTTCTTTAATTCCGCAGGTAAAAGAAGGTACAGAATAATATGAGATTCGTCGGTCCATTGTTAATTATTATTATTATCGCTGTATTTATATTAGGTCCACAAACTTTTTTCAAAGTGGATGAAACGGAAACTGCAATTGTAACAAGATTTGGAGAAATCATCGGTTCATCAAAGATGAGCCCCGGTCTTTATATGAAGACGCCATTTATTGATTCAGTAACCTATTTTGACAAAAGGTTGTTGGTTTTTGATGCCCCACCAGATTCTTTGTTAACTAAAGATAAAAAAAATCTTGAAATAGATGTTTATGCTAGAGGTAAAATCACAAATCCGAAAGTATTCTATTCAACATTGAGAACAGAAGTTTCGGGTTACAACCGTGTTGTAGATATAGTATCTTCAGAATTAAGAAGAGAAATCGCAAATGATGAACAGTCAGAAATTATTAGTATCAGTCGTGAAGCTATAATGAATAGGGTTAGGGATGCTGTAGCACCAAAGTTACAGGAATTCGGAATTGAATTAATAGACGTGAGGATAAAAAGAGCAGATTTTCCTGATGCAGTAGCTGATAGTGTTCATAAGAGAATGATTGCAGAAAGAGAAAGAATAGCAAACAGGGAAAGGGCAGAAGGTGCTGAATACGATTTGGAGCGTAGAGCTAATGCTGATAGAACAGCTATAGAAATTAGGACAGCAGCTCAAAGAGATGCAGAGATAATCAAAGGATGTGCTGAGGCCGATTCAATAAAAATATATGCAGGAGCATTGGAAGAAGATCCTGAGTTTTATTCATTCCAAAGGTCATTAGAAGCATATAAAGAGTATTTAGCAAGTAATACTACAATAATTGGTTCATCTACAGATTTAGGAGAATTATTTGCTAAAATTCGTATTGGTGTTAATGATGCTTCACGAATAGATATAAACTATACTTCATCAATTATTGATCGTTCTGATACTGGTGTATCTTCTTGTGAGGAAGTTGATGTTAGGAGAGCAGGACAAAAGTTGATTTCGGAAAAATTAGATATAAATAATGATATTGACGTGAAATTGGTTAGTATAGATTCAAAACAATGGAACGATAGCAGTATGGGTTGTAAGGTTGATTCCTCAGAAGAACCAGTGGTGGTAAAAATTAATGGGTTTGTTGCATTTTTTGAATATGACGGTGATACTTTTGAAATTCACACAAATGAGGATGCAACAATGGTTGTTGAGTGTCTTGAATAGGATGAGTGTATTTATATTTTAAAGTAAATATACTGGTATTGGTTTATTAATGAATAAATATACCTGCTCCCCAAAAGTTCATAAAAACTTTGATGCTGATTATTGTGTTTCAGAAGATTGGATAACTTTAGTAGCAGATATTACTTTGAAGCCACATATATTCGTAAGAAATTGTGATTTAAATATAATAATTGCTGACGATAACCTACTAAAATCATTGAATTTAAATCATAAAGGAATTAATGATAGTACCGATGTGTTGTCATTTAATATGGGCCCTATTGACGATTTTGTTGTAATTGATGATATATCAAGCAACTCTTTGAGTAAGAGTGATTTTATTATTCCTGATGGTGCTCCTGGGATTCTTGGAGAAGTAATAATTTCAATAGAAAAAGTTGCTTCGCAGTCTGAAGAGAAAGGAATTTCATTTGACCAAGAATTAGCAATATTAGTTATACATGGCATTTTGCATATATTGGGATTTGACCATGAAGATGATCAAGATTACCAGAAAATGCAAATGTTTGCTGATAAAGCATACAGTGCGGTTATCAATATTTCTTGATAGGATACGTTCATGGCTCAAATGCTATATAGAAAATGGCGTCCAAAAAGATTGACCGATGTAGTTGGACAAGAGCATATTACAAGGACTCTTAGAAATGCGGTCAAACTTGATAGGATTGCACATGCATACTTATTTTGCGGACCAAAAGGTACAGGTAAAACCAGTACAGCTAGAATACTTGCTAATTTGGTAAATTGTATTAATCCGGTTGATGGTGAACCTGATGGTACTTGTGATATCTGTAATGAATTTGCCAATAATCCAATTGATATGATTGAAATTGATGCTGCTAGTAACAGAGGTATAGATGATATACGAGATCTTAGAGAAAAAATTCAATTTACACCTAACTTATTCAAGTACAAAATATACATTGTAGACGAAGTACATATGCTCACAGAAGCTGCTTTTAATGCACTATTAAAAATATTAGAAGAGCCACCTAAGCATGCTATTTTTATTTTGGCAACCACAGAGAGTCAAAAATTACCTGAAACTATTGTTTCGCGATGTCAGAGATATGATTTCAAAATCATACCTTTTGATGTTGTGGCAACAAGATTGAGAGAGATATGTGATAGTGAGAATGCTGTCGTTTCTGAAGAAGCGCTTTCACTTATAACACGTTATGCTAGTGGGAGTTTAAGAGATGCAGAAAATTTACTCGAACAAGCAATAGTTTCATTTCAGACAGATTTGAAAGAAGATCAAATAAGAACCCTTTTAAATTTGGATTCTGATGAAATAGCGATACAAATCGTGGAGTATATTATTGATTTGGATACTCGAAACACCGTACTGACTTTAAATGAATCTTTAGAAAATGGTTCAAATCCTAACCAGTTGCAGCGTAGTCTGCTTGAGATTAGCAGGGCAATTTTATTGATCAAGTCAGAAAACATTGATCAGCTAAGTTTTTCGGAAAATATTAAAAAGCATTTGGCTGCAATAAGCGAAAAAATAACCTTAGAAAAGATAGTTAAAATAATTAGAGTTTTAGCTGAGTATAAAACTGACAATAAAATTCCTGCTAACTTAGGCTTGGAATTGGTTTGTGTGGAAGCAATAATCGCTGTAGAACATAATGATACGAATCATATAGTTAAGCCGAATGACGAAAAAGATGAGATTAGACCTAACATAAAAGCATCAATCACACATAAGGAATCTAAAAGTCCTCCTCAAGTCAAAATTAATGAAGATATTAGTACTGAGTTACAAAACAATAGTGAAAATCCTATCAAAGGCGATGAAAAAAATATACCTGCATCAGGTAAGGCAGTTTCTAATAGTGGAAAATGGGATGAGTTAATAAAAAAATTGAGTAAAATTAAGGGCAAAAGATTTAACATAGGAGCATTATTAAGAGATTGCAAAAAGCACGAAATTATTGATGGGAAAGCAATATTAGAATTCACGCATAAGGCTAATATGGAAAGAGTAGAAAGTGAAATTGAAGATGTGACAGTCAAAAAATTGTTGTCTCAGGATATAAATGAAATATTTGAAGGAGAGTATGAGATAGTTATTAAATTATTAGACGCTTCTTCACAATCAGAATCAAATAAAGTTGCTGCAACTAGTCATTTGGTTCGTTCAGCTCAAGCTATCGGTGCATTAATATTGGAGGAAAAGGAGAATACCAATGATGAATCGGAAAATGATGAAACAAGCCCAGGAATTTCAAAAAAACATGACGAAAATTCAACAAGAAATTGAAGAATTAACTGTTGAATCTTCTGTCGGTGGTGGAGTTGTAAAGGCTTCGGTAAGTGGGAAGATGGAGTTAGAGTCAATAACAATTTCGCCTGAAGTGATTGATTCAGAAGATATGGATATGGTTCAGGATTTAATAGTAGCAGCGGTGAATGAGGGTTTGAATAAGGCAAAAGAAATTGCTTCTGAAAAAATGGGAGGATTAACAGGAGGACTAAAAATTCCAGGTTTAATGTAATAACAGTATTTTCTGATTAAATACTTTGATTAGTTAAACTACACTGGGTTAAAGATATGAACTCTATAGACAATTTAATAAACGAGCTTACTAGATTTCAGGGGATTGGAGCTAAAACCGCTCAACGGTTGGCGTATCAGCTGATTAGAATGCCCAAAGAAGATGCCATGTCTATAGCCGAAGCGATTATTGAAGTAAAGGATAATATCAAATTTTGTTCGGTTTGTTTCAATATTACCGAAATAGACCCATGTGTGATTTGTAACGCTCATGATAGGGATAAACAATCTTTATGTGTTGTCGAACAACCTCTAGATATAGTGGCTTTCGAAAAAACCTCAGTATATAAGGGTATGTATCACGTGTTGCATGGTGCCATATCGCCAATCAATGGAGTAGGACCTCAAGATATCAAGTTAAATGAATTGATAAAACGAGTAGAAATAGGTAGTTTCAACGAAATAATATTAGCTACAAATGTTAATTTAGATGGTGAAGCGACAGCAATGTATGCACACCAAATGCTTTCTAAATTAGGGGCGAAAATAACAAGACCTGCGCGTGGGTTACCATTTGGAGGAGATTTGGAATATGCAGACCAAACTACTCTTAGTAGAGCATTTGAAGGGCGACAAAATTTATAGCGTTCCAAATTTAGATTTAGTTGTATTTGTATAATTTTTTGATTTACGGTTGAATTCAGATGGTTTCATATAGATCTACAATTTTTGAAACTAAAGCGGTAGTAATAAAGCATATACCTCTAGGTGAGGCTGATAGATTAGTTACTTTTTTTTCAGAAAAATTTGGTAAGGTTCGTGCTATTGCTCGTGGTGTTAGAAGATATAAAAGTAAAATGTCTGGTCATTTGGATACACTAAATTTGGTAGTAATAAGTGTGGGTAAGGGTAAAGGGATAGACGTAATAACAGATGTTGATACTTTGGATGATCATTCGAAAATTAAAGGAGATTTAAAAAATATATCTTTGGCAACATATTTATCTGAATTAGTTGAAAGCGTTTCAATGGAAGAATCCCCTAATGAAGAATTGTTTGATGTTTTTGTATCTACTTTAAATAAATTGCCAGATTTGGATAAGTATGCAGAAGTCTTGAGATATTTTGAAATTAAATTATTGGAGTACAGTGGATTTGCACCAGAACTCAATAATTGCTTGGAATGTTTTGAGCCATTACCTCCAGCAGATCACTATTTTAGTGTCGATAGTGGAGGTCTTATATGTTTTACTTGTGGAAGGTTATCTGGAAATTCTAAATTTTCTATCAAAAAAAATACCATAAAAGTATTCCGGTATTTTCAAAAAAGTTCTGAAGAAGATTCTTTATCACTAATGGTTCCTCAAACTAATGTTGATGAATTGGGATATATATTGAACCAATATATAAAGCATGTGGTCGGGAAAGATATAAAAAGCACAAAATTTTTAGATTTGATTCTTAAAACCTAAATGGTTTTTAATAAGTATAAGTTCTAATCTGTTTAAACTAAGAAATTGGAGCCAACTATGTTGAATAAAGACTTTATTACAGTAGATGCACATTGTCATGCTGGAGAAAGTTGGTATGAACCGATCAATGCATTGAGATTTCATCTAGAAGAAAATCAAATCAACAAAGCTGTATTGATTGGACACATGGGTGCTTATGATAATAATGATTATTTGCTCGAATGCAAAAATAATTTCCCAAACAAATTTGCTGTAGTTGGAGTTTTTGATTTAGATGATGTGTCTTATGATAATGATAATTTGATTCAATTAGAATTAGATAAGTTTGATGGAGTACGTATTTCAGCTGAAAATATTGTAAAACCCGAATATCTTTCAATATTGAGAATAATATCTGAATTAGGTTTGGCAATAAGTTGTTTGGGAGAGTGGCCTCAATTTCATAGTGAGTCATTTATTAGAATTGCACAAGAAAATCCTGAACTGAATGTTGTTTTGGAGCATCTTGCAGGTATTGGGCATAATTCTCATTATCAAAAAGAATATTGTGAGAAAATAAAACAATTTTCCAATCACAAAAATATATACATAAAAATACCCGGATTGGGAGAGATTAATAATAAACCAGATATTTTATTCAGAAAATCTGCATTTGATAATAAATCAGAACAATTGTTGGAAATTACTTTAAGAAATTTTGGTTCCGAAAGAATGATGTGGGGAAGTGATTATCCACCGGTAAGTAATAGAGAAGGATATACAAACTCTTTTAAAGAGATTGTTGATTCACCTGTTTTTCAAAATGATAGCGACCTCTGCAATATTATTGGAGGTACGGCTCACAAATTATTTTGGAAAAATAATTTGTGATATTCTTTATAACCAATATGAACTATTGACTTGTATTAATCTAAATTTTTATACTTTATTTTATCTTCAGTTAATTTTGACTTTAAAAGGGGATTAATAATATGGATCCATTTATCAAAAAGTTTGTAATTGGTCTCGTTATAGTAATTGTAATAATAGTTGGTATAGGTATTTGGGCGAGTGGTCGCCAAGAAGATACAAAATATTCCTATAATCAAGTTGATAGCCAAGTTAATAGTACTGAAACACAGTCAGTATCGATTCGTTAATACTACGCAATTAATGCAAGTGGCGAAGAGATTATCAATGAAACCTATCTGATATTCGATATATAGTGAACTGATGGGTATAGATATAAATGCAACTGAATGTTCTTTAAGAAATACTTTTAAGAATTTTAGTATAAAGGGGTTAGATGACTCCGTGAATATATACAGAGATTTTTATGGTATTCCCCACGTTTTAGCTAAAACAATTAACGATGCTTTTTGGGGACAGGGATTTGTTACTGCACAGGATAGATTATGGCATATGGACCTTGACCGCAAAGGTGCATATGGCAAATCAGCGGAATATCTAGGAAGTAAAGCTGTAGGCAAAGATACCTTAATGCGTAAATTTGGTATTCAGGATGCTGTAAAAAAAGAATATGCGAATTTAAATATTCAAACTAAATTGATGCTTGAAAATTATTCTAATGGTGTTAATACTTTCATAAGAAAAACCAAAGTATTGCCTGTTGAATATCAAATTGTTGAAGATGAACCGGATATGTGGAATCCTTGGGACTGTTTAGCCGTTTTTAAGGCGAGACATATTATGATGGGTTCATTTGAATCAAAATTATGGCGAGCAAGGTTGCTAGAGGTTTTGGGCCCTGAGAAAGCAAATAGTTTGTTTCCTGAACATGGCTTAGGGGATCGAAATATAATCGAATCAACTGGTCATGGGTATATAAATGATGATAGGTTGAAAATTTTACTTGAAGCGAGTAAAAACTTAGCTGGATGGTCCACCGAATTAGATTCTGGTAGTAATAATTGGGTATTGGCAGGAGGGAAAACTAATTCAGGTAAGCCTTTACTTGCGGGTGATCCGCATAGAGGTTTGGACACACCAAATGTTTATTATCAAAATCATGTAGCATGTAATGAATTTGATGTGGTTGGATTGTCTTTTCCCGGTTGTCCTGGATTTCCGCACTTTGGCCATAATAAAAAAGTAGCCTGGTGTGTCACTCATGCTCAAGCAGATTATCAGGATATTTATTTAGAAAAGATTAAATTAAATGAGATAACAGGTAGATATGAGTACAATTCTAAAGACGAATGGGTTGATTTGGAGATTAAAGAAGAAGAAATAAAAGTCAAAAATGATTCATCAGTATTTATAAAAACAGCCCAAACTTTAAATGGTCCAATTATAATTGAAGATATTGAACATGGAGTAGGTTTCTCATTTAAATATTCGGGTCTTGCGCCTGAGAATAAAACATTGCAATCTATTCGGAAAATGCTTTATTCAAACAATATAAATGAATTGGATAAATCAATGGAT
Source organism: uncultured Dehalococcoidia bacterium (assembly GCA_964645865.1). Classification (GTDB taxonomy): domain Bacteria; phylum Chloroflexota; class Dehalococcoidia; order Lucifugimonadales; family OSU-TB39; genus OSU-TB39. Next base: position 12,294 of record CAZYCG010000049.1, read on the forward strand.
GATTGGGTGTCTCCATGTCAAAATTTTTTGTTTGCAGATGTCCATGGTGATATTGGGTATTTGATG
>CAZYCG010000050.1:0-10927 GCA_964645865.1 uncultured Dehalococcoidia bacterium
ACGTGACCAATAGTTCCAACATTCAAATGAGGTTTATCTCTTACAAATTTTTCTTTTGCCATTTTTTACTCCCGTATTCTCAGCCCACAAGCAGACTCGAACTGCTGACCTCGTTCTTACCAAGAACGTGCTCTACCACTGAGCTATGTGGGCATCTTTTTATTATTTATATTTCCTATTTACTATTATTAAGTATATTAGATTTTTTATTATACTACTAATGGTGGAGGGAGTAGGATTCGAACCTACGTAGCCCTTCCGGGCGCCAGATTTACAGTCTGGTGGTATTAACCGCTCACCCATCCCTCCAAATTCTGGCACCAAAATATTTTAGCATATGTTCATCTACACTTAAATCTTTTTATTCAATTCATTTTCAAAATCTTTTATTCTAAACATAAAAAGATTTGAAAGCCCCAGAGGAGATTCGAACTCACTAACCTGCCGATTACAAGTCGGCTGCGCTACCATTGCGCCACTGGGGCAAATAGAATATTAGAAATCGTGCAACAATAATTTTACCTAAGGTGTCTACTTGGGTCAACGAAATTAGGTGTGTCAATTACCGAGAAACGTATGTTATAGGTCGAGAGTTAATATTGTATATTAACATTTATTTTATATGTTGAGAGGACCATTTTTAATTATTTGTAACGCTTCTTCTGGCGTCTTACATTGCTCAAGGCTTTCAACCCACCAAGTTGCACCAGCATTTTTGTATGATTTTAGAAGTATATTTTGGTCTTTGATATTTTCATGTGAAACTCCGGCGGCGACAATATCATATTGTTGCGTATTGGGTGACTGTTGATAAATAAAATTTTTAATTTCATTTATTTCTTCTGGAGAAATGGACTTTTCTGATTTGCTTGCCGGAAATACCCCGTCCCATTTACTCGCACGTATAAACGGTTTTTTGTTAGGCCACATTCCTCCGATCCATATTGGAATCCGGGGGGTCTGTATAGGTGTGGGTTTAAACGTAACGTCATTTATATTAAAATGCCGACCTTTATAAGAAAACGGTTTGCCTTTCCATAAGCCTGTCAAAACATCTAGCCCTTCATCTAACATTTCACCTCTTTTAACATTGTCGACGGTTTCGGAAAAGGGACCGAATTCTATTTCAGGTGGCCATCCTAAACCCGCTCCTATGGTCAATCTGCCATCAGATAAAATATCAATAGAAACCGTTTCTCTGGCGAATTTCCATGGTCTACGTCTCGGTATAGGTGTAACCATTGTTCCAAATCGGATTGACTTTGTTGCGGTAGCCACTACAGTTAGGGCTACCCATGGATCTACAAACGGTACATCCATACCAAGCCAAATGTGATCCCAAATAAAAAACCCGTCCCATTCATGATTTTCTGCTTCAATTGCTAGTTGTTTAATTACGTTTGGATCGTGAAAAGGTTCAAAATTAGGAATATCTATACCATATTTCATTTAAAACATTTCCATAATAATAACTAACAAGGTTACATTGTAAGTTTTTTATATAAATATAGTAGTCTTTGCGGGAGCATATGTACGTTTTCGAGAACTTCATAACTTAGGTCTTGGCACATTTCCTGTAAATAATCATGTCCTGATTTGTCTACTGTGAGACAAAAAGCGTTGATGTTTTTTCTTTTAGCTTCATCTAAAGCCATTTTTGTGTCATTGACTGCATATTCTTTTTCTACTCCTTCTCTACTGTATCCTCTATCTTGCGGTCTACCATCACTTATAAGGAATAAGAGTTTGGTCTTAGATTCTTGTTCCTCTAGTTTTGTAGTAGCGTGTCTGATTGCGGGTCCCATACGAGTAGCGTGTAGTGGAGATATTTTGTCTATACGGCTTTTTACTTTGTCAGTTAATTGTTCATTGATATCTTTAACAGTGTAGAATTCAACGTTTTCTCTGCCATAACCCGAAAATCCATATATACCATATATATCCCCTATTGCTTCAAGTGCGTTGATCAATAGAACTACTGACTCTTTTTCTACGTCAATTATTCTCTTGTAATTCAATCTTGTCTGGTCACTTCTTTTTGTTTTTAACCAGTTCAGATATTCTACTGTATCTGTAGGGGGTGTCATCGAATCACCAAACTTGTTACTTTCATCTATGGCTTCTGCAGTAGATGCACTTGTGTCTAATAGGAATATAACTGCAACTTCCCTTTGAACTTTATTCCGACGCCAATAAAGCTTTTCACTAGGACTTGCACCCGTTTTCATATCTATCATTGCTTCTATTACTTCATCAATGTCTAGTTCTTCTCCATCTTGTAGTTTTCTCTCTTTTTTAAATAATTCTGGAGTCATTAATTCAAACTGTCTTCTAATTTGGTACATCAAAGTGGAATATTCGTTTAATATGTCTGAGTAGTAAGAGGGATCTCCTTCTGCCATTGTTTTTTGTTTTATTACACACCAATTGGGCTTGTAGTCTCTGGCTCTAAAATCCCATTCTGGATAAATAAAGGTTTCAGGTTCAGAAGAGGTTAATTCTCCCCCTTCTTCATCGACATGGCTTAGATGGCTTTCTGAGTATTCTGTTGATTTGGATTGTTTTATGTTCATTTCATTCAATATATTTTCAACTGTTTGTGAATCTAACGTCATATTTTCATCTTGATCAATTTCGGCACTTTCAGATACCATCTGTTCAAGTAATTCCTTAGTACTTTGCTCGTCTAGTGACTCATCTGAACCGGAACCATTACTTTCTCGGATAGATTCAAAAAATTGAGTTAATTCAGGTTTGAATTCTCCTCTGTATTCTGTTCCATCTATCGGGTCATATGATTCTTCTTTATCAGTTGAAGTATCGAATTTGAAATTTTCATACTCTAGATTTGAATTAGATGAAGATTCTAAGTCAAATTCATCACTTTCATTTTCAAGGTCAATATCTTCCCATGTATTATCTGGTTTATTTTCCTCATCTAGTTTTGAAATAATCGAATATATTCTTAATGTTGCTTCTGCCGTGTCTTCCACCAAAGATGTTAATTTTAAGGCTTTTCTGGCGATTGAAGTGATTTTTTTAATTTCATTTTTATGTTCTGTAGGAATGCTTAGTTTCCTTTTTTTTGAAATGCTGAACTGTAGAAGTATCTCCACCATGATTTTTCGAATCGCCAAAGATTTTAAATCAGGTCTCAATTCAAGACTTTCTAATTGGATTTTTTCATATTCTCTTTTAATTCCTGAATAATAATGTTTGACTATATTATCTATTCGTCCTCCTTCAATTACGGTAAATATATCTAAAGCCAGTTCTTTATTTGGAAATAAGCTGAAAAAATTTTGTATGTCGGTCAAAAAATGTTTTTGGTTGTTTTCTGAATCTATCTCATTGGTTTTTCGTTCTTGCAAAAAATTATTACGGATATCAGTGAAGTGTGTTGGTTTTGTTTCAAACGAGAATTTGAAACTTCCAAATTCTATGTGTCCTGTTTGATGAGTTGCTATGACTTTGTACCAAGAATTGTTGTCTTCTTTGGAATTGTATTTATTTGATTGGGAAGGCAAGTATATTGTTTCGCCTTCAGTCGTTGCAAATTCTGAAATACCCCATCCGATGTTTTTAGAATCTATTTCATCTCTAGATGTAAGTTCAATTTGATTGCCTGTTAGTGCTATGCAATATAATTCCAATTTGTTTTTCTGCTGTTCTAAATCAACCACAGATGATAATTTGTCAATTAAATCGATTGACTTTGTAGATTCTTTTCTGAAAAACGATGCTCCTGCAATTTCGTTTTCTGAATATATTTCAATGCCAGCATCCACCCAAATATTAATTTTGTTGGCAGATACACGCTGAGATACAAATGGTAACGATTTGATATAGTCCAACAATATTTCAGGAGTCGTTTTGTTTAGAATATATTTTGAAGAATTTATTAAGTCACTATGATAACTGTTGTCAATATCCTGTACGCAATTTGCATATGTAGACAGCCAATTAGATATATTTGTTTTTCGATAAGATACTATTAAAACAAGGAGTTTTATTAATTCGTTTCTACATGATAGATTCGTGTTACCAAACGATTGAATTGAAATTTCAATAAATGATTTAGTATGTTGCCAATTGTTTGTTATAACCAAATCAATCAGTTCGATATATTCGGTTTTCTTTTCTGGAATCAGTGTAAGTATTTCAGGAAGCAATTTCATACATTCTGCGGCTGCTTCATATGAGTGAATTGAAAGTTTTTTTATAGTGGATATTGTTGGTTTTAATGTAGTGATATTACTACTACGTAATAGTTGGTCACCTGTTTGAAAAAAAGTGGTTGCTAAGTTGGTAGATTTCCAAATTCCAGTATATAGTCCAAGGCCCATTTGTACCCATTCATCCAAGTGCCTTGATCTTAGGACTGCTACTGTGTTGGGACTATTAGAGAAAAAACTATCCGCAATCGGTTTAGACTTTTTTGATATAAGTAAGCCTTGTTGCATCCATTCGTAAAAATAGTTGTAGGGAATCAGTTTGCAGACTGACGGACTTACTTGATAAAACTTAACTGCTAATTCCCAACTTCGTACTCCTTTTCTAAGGTGCGCTATTTTTAAACCAAGATTCGCCCACTCAATCATTTGATCGTGGTCCAAAAATTTAGATATAGATATTTTCGATAAAGAATAAGCGTTAGCAAGTTCTATAGGAAATGATTTTAGTTCTAAATCGATGTTTTGCGGCATTAAATATCTCTCACCTTAATATTATTCACGTTCAATCAATTTTAGTAATTCTGTTAATATTCTAGCAGTTGCTCCCCATATAAAATTTCCCTGGTATACATAACAGGTGTATTTGTTTGGTTTATTATTTGTAACCCTCACTTCATTTCTTAAATTTTCATGGTTTGTTAATTCTTGTATTGGAATCTGAATAATTAATTCAACTTCTTTCGGGTTAGGGGAGAAATGAAGCTTTGAACTGGTGGTGCCAACATATGGAGTGATCAAATAATTTGATGATGTTACAACGTCACTTAATTTACCGATTATATCTATATTCGTAGAAGCAACACCCATTTCTTCTTCAAATTCTCTCAAAGCAGTTGACAGAAGATCTTGATCACTTTTATCCTTGCGGCCTCCTGGGAAACTAATCTCTCCTTTGTGGTCTTGAACGTTGTAAGTTCTTTTGTTGAACAATATTTTATATGCGGATTCAGTCTGTATAATCAATACGATTACCGATGATGGAGTTAAGTTTCCACTGAAACTTGATTTATTTTCATGTTGATGCGATTCGAGTTGTAATTTCAGTTTTTCTATCAAGTTTTAATCCGGGATGTTTAATCAAGGAAAAATAGCCGATATTATTTCGTTTATGCTTTGCTGCAGGGTTAAATCATCTGTTGTTGACCAATTCACTGCGACTTCACAAGCTCTTCGAGGCTGTATTCCAGAAGAAATTAATTTACCTGCATATATTAACAATCGAACACTTGCACCTTCAGCCAAACCCTGGTCTTTTAGATTTCTTATCTTTTCCCCAAGTCGAGCTAATTGCATGGATGTTTCTTTGTCTAGACCGGATTCATGGTGTATGATTTCCGCTTCAATGTCTACAGGGGGTGGGTTAAACTCAATCGATACGAATCTCTGCCTTGTACTATGTTTTAAATCCTTCAGAGCACTTTGGTACCCTGGATTATAAGAGAGCACAAGTAAAAACCCTTCAGATGCTTCTAGAAGCTCACCTTTTTTATCTATTGGTAATATTCGTCTATGGTCGGTAAGTGGGTGTATTAATACTGTTGTATCCTTTCTAGCTTCTACGATTTCGTCCAAATAGCAAATCCCGCCAGATTTTACCGCTCTGGTTAATGGACCATCAATCCATTCGGTTTCATTTCCTTTTAATAGATATCTACCAACCAAATCGCTTGCTGTAAGGTCTTCGTGGCAAGCAATAGTTATAAACGGTATCCCAGTTGATTCATCATTTTTAGATTTGGTTTTATCGGTTTGTTTTACCTTAGTAAGGTTTACACCCAATTTATATGACATATATTCTACAAACCTAGTCTTACCAACACCTGTAGGTCCTTTAAACAATATAGGTATTTTACTTTTATATGCTGCTTCGAATATTTCAATTTCGTCACTTATGGGTATGTAAAATGGTTCTTTTTGAATTCTAAATTCTTCTACGATGTAATTTTGATACAACGTTTTGGTGTTTTTTGGCATCTATTATTCCTTATTGAGGCTAATGAATTTTTCTCTGTAAATTTCAGATAGAGCATTTCTAAGTTCGTCTATAGTCCCGTTATTAGTAATTACTTCATCAGCATATTCAGATCTCTCAGTATGATTCATTTGAGAATCTATGCGAGATTTTATAGCTTGGTCGTCAATTTTATCTCTTTTTTTAACCCTATCAAAAATATTTGATGTTTTCGAATCAATTAACCATACTTCATCTACTATATTTTGCCAATTTGCCTCTATCAATATTGCTGCTTCGACTACTACTACATTAGCTTTCTTTGAATTCAATTTATTTAATTCGGTTATTACAAGATTTTTAATTTCAGGATGACAAATATTGTTCAATTTATCCAATTCATTTTTTGAAGAAAAAACACGTTTTGCGAGTTCCGATCTGATTATATTACCAGCCGTATCTAAAATTGTGTCCCCAAATTCTTCAACTATCTTGGTCCATGCTTTTGTGTTTTTTCTGTAAATACCGTGGCCTAATGTATCGGCATTAATTATCCAAGCGCCAAATGACTCTAAAATTTTAGACGCTTCAGTTTTGCCGCTTCCGATTCCACCAGTTAAGCCTATTACAAACATAAAATATATCCACTAATCATTTATTTCAGAAACCAAAGTTTATAACCACGAATTCTAACAATCCGTTCTAGATTCGGTCAATATTGCGTACGGATCAATCATTTATATTATAATGTTTGTTTTAGACTTCAAAGGTAAAATAATAATTGAATTGGATTTATACCCATGACAAAAAGAATGAGAGATTTACCTGCAATAAACAAGATTTTGGAGCATCCTGAAATTATTGATTTAATTGAGAGGTATTCGTTGAATAATGTTACTGAATTAGTCAGAGAAATTGTTGGTGATGTCAGGAGATCTATGTTGGAGGGAGAGGTAGAATCATCTATTGAATTGATTGTTTCGGACACAAAAAAATTAGCTGAGCAAAAATGGCATTATGCTCCTGTAGCTGTAGTTAATGCAACTGGTGTTTTGATACATACTAATTTAGGTAGGGCCGCATTAAGTGAATCGGCCGTAAAGTCCATGTCTGTTGCTGCGGGTGAATACACTAATTTGGAATATGACTTGTCTCATGGTGAAAGAGGTTCTAGGCAAAATTTTGTTTCGAGTCTAATTAACGAATTAACTGGGGCAGAAGCTTCTTTAGTTGTAAATAATAATGCAGCAGCAATGTTATTAGCATTAGCTACTATTTCTGCAGACAAAGAAGTAATCGTTTCAAGGGGTGAGTCTGTTGAAATAGGTGGTGGATTCAGGATTCCAGACGTATTGAAATTAAGTAACGCTAAAATAGTAGAAGTTGGTACTACCAATAGAACATATGCTAAAGATTATTCAGCTGCTGTATCAGAAAATACAGGTGCAATATTAATAGTGCATGCGAGTAATTTCAAACAAACAGGATTTGTTCATTCTCCCTCAATAACTGAATTAATAAACGTAGGTGTTGAAAGAGAAATACCGGTAATACATGATTTGGGTAGTGGTTGCTTTGTTGATACTACCAAATTTGGTTTACCTTCAGAACCAACTCCAAAAGACAGCATCAGTAAAGGAGTTGAGATAGCAATGTTTTCTGGAGATAAGTTACTAGGGGGCCCTCAATGCGGTATTATTGCTGGTAAAAAAGAAGTAATTGAAAAATTAAACCAACATCCTCTATATCGTGCCATTAGAATTGATAAAGTAAATCTAGCCGGTTTGACTGCCACGCTTTTGCACTATATAGGAGAAAATCATTTAGAAGAAATACCAGTTTTGAAAATGATCAGTCAGACAGAATCAGACTTGAGATTGAGAAGTCTGCATTTGCAACAATCGATTGGGAAATCGTTAAAAGTTATCAAAGGTTTTTCTACAATTGGTGGTGGCAGCATGCCTGAGGAGACCTTGCCTACTTGGTTATTGGCTATATCCGGGCAGAAAAAATCAAAAATCATTTTTGATTCATTAAGAAAATCTAATCCCCCAATAATCAGTAGAGTAGAAAATGACATGGTACTTTTGGATCCGAGGACAGTTTTGCCTAAATACGATGATATTTTAATATCAATAATTTCAAAGATTTTAAGTTAATATAAACAATCAATTTAATATGGATTAAATTATATGGATCTCTTTAGCTACAGTAATGAAAAAAACAAACATCATAGAGAACCTTTGGCTTCAAAAATGAGACCAAGAAATTTTGATCAGTTTGTTGGTCAAACTAAATTGGTTGGTGAAAATAGTGCATTAAGACGTATGGTACAGTCAGGAAGGATACAATCGATGATATTTTGGGGTCCGCCAGGCACAGGCAAGACATCTTTAGCCTTATTAATATCTTCGCTGATTGAATATCATTTCGATTCTTTAAGTGCCGTGGAATCGGGTGTTTCGGATTTAAGACGTTCTATTTTCGAGGCAAATGAAAGATTTACATTGAACAAAATTAAAACTGTTCTTTTTATTGACGAAGTACATAGATTTAATAAAGCACAGCAAGATGTTATTTTGCCTTCTGTCGAGGATGGGACAGTAGTTTTGATTGGAGCGACTACAGAAAACCCTTCTTTTGAAATTAATGCACCGCTTTTATCTAGGGCAAGAATATTTACATTAGAAAGTTTGACGGAAATTGATATCAAAGATGTCATTATGAATGCGATTAATGATCCCGAAAGAGGTTTTGGATCTGAATCAGTCAAAATAGATTCAGATGCTCTTGATTTTCTTGTAGAGGTATCTAATGGAGATGCAAGGTCGACATTAAATATTTTAGAAATGGCTTTTTACGTCAGTGGATTGTCAACTGAAAACACAAAAACGATCACTTTAGATATTTTGAAAGATGTTGTTTCCAAGACCGACTATTATTATGACAAAGACAGGGACCAGCATTATGACATTATTTCTGCGTTCATAAAATCGATACGTGGTTCAGATCCTGATGCTGCTATTTATTGGTTGGCTCGAATGATTCAAGGTGGTGAAGATCCTGTGTTTATAGCTCGCAGATTGGTGATTTTAGCATCTGAAGATATAGGTTTGGCTGATCCACATGCTATTTCAGTGGCGATAGCCACGCAACAAGCGGTAAGTTTTATAGGTATGCCTGAAGGTAAATTCCCATTGGCTCACGCCACGATTTTTCTTGCTACTAGACCAAAGAGCAACAGTGCTAAATTGGCGATAGATGCGGCCATCAGCGAAGTGGATAAGAGTGGGAGTAAACCAGTTCCTATGCATTTACGAAATGCCGTTACATCAGATATGAAAAAGATGGGTTATGGCGACGGCTACAAATACTCACATAATTATGAAAATCATTTTTCAAAAATGCTGAATCTTCCTGAAGACTTAAGTACTAAGGGATTTTATTATCCTTCTGATCAGGGTTCAGAAACACAAGTGAAAAAATGGCTTGAAAAATTATGGGGAGATGACAAATTCAAGTGAATCACTTGGGTATTTAAAGATGGTTAATTGATATTAAGTCTCCATTTTATTTTCATTACCTGAATTAGGAAGATTTTTAAGTCTACCTGAATTTATTAGGATAATACCTAGTATTAATCCTGAAATAACTAACAATACGTTGCTTGAAGCTATGGCATAGTTGGCACCTATTTCATTTGAGATTATACCTAATGGGAATCCTCCGAATGCAGATAATCCCCATGTGGTCATTTGTATACTCACTACTCTTCCTCTCATATAACTTGGGACTGTTGATTGGATAGTTGTATGAGTTACTGTTTCGAACATAACGTAGAGTCCGTAAGCAGTTGATAATAATAAGAAGCTTAACCAAATTTGGGTATTAACGGCAAATAACGATAAACAAGTGGCAAACGTTATAAAACCAATAGTAGCTAATATATCAGGCCGTATTTTCATTCCGGTAAATGAGACTATACCGGTCGTAATTAACATGCCCGCAAATCCAGCTCCTATCAAATTTCCAAGTCCTTGTGAATCCATTCCCAGGAAATCTCTAGCTACAACTGAAATCATAGGCATATGAGTCCAACCAAGTGTTTCACTTAAAACCATCATGCCGATTAGTAATCGTAGTAATTTTTCATTTTTTAAATATAAAAATCCATTCTTGATTGATTGAAACACAGTTTCTCTCATTGGTGTTTTAGGTGGAGTGTAACTAAATGCAAGTTTGACTAATAAGAGGCTAATCACGATATAAACTACAGCTCCAAAATAATAGACGTAGTCCATCCCAAAATGTTTGATTAATTGTCCCGCTATAATAGGGCCTAGTATCCCAGAAGTACCTATGGCTATAAAATTGCTTGCGTTCGCTTTTAGCAACGATTCTTTATCGACTAAATCGGCGATTACAGATAGGTATGAAGGTAATTTTAGTGCTTCAAGAGATGCCATTACTATTGAAAGAATAATTAGAAGAGTTATAGACATTGAGTCTAAAGAAATTAACACCGCCATTACGAAGAAAACTATAGATACAGATGCATATCCAAGTAACAATATTTTTAGCCTTCTGAATTTATCAGCTAACACTCCTCCTAGGGTACAGAAGATGATAAAAATAAGACCTGTGAATCCAGCTAATGTGCCAACCCAAAAAGCTGAGTCAGTTAAATCTAATGCAAGCCAACCTTGAGTCATTTGGATAGCATTTCCGACTAAGGTTCCAA
>CAZYCG010000051.1:0-10644 GCA_964645865.1 uncultured Dehalococcoidia bacterium
TCGTTTGGATGGTTTATAGATGGATCAGCAAAATATCTAGAAATTAAAGTTTCATTACATACTGAGCTTTCATTGCCAAAAAGATCCCATTCGAGATAACAACCTGTCTTAGCAATATCAATCAGCTGTTCTCTGTCAAAAACAGTCCTGTCTATATGTCCTAAGATAGTTCTACTCAGATCAGCTTTATTCTCAATCAGGACTTCCAGTATCTCTTCAGGTGATCCTTCATCTCTCCCAAGATGTATCAGAATAGATCCACCCGTCTCCTTCTGCGCAATAGCTGCAGCAGCAAGAACTTTCTTCTCGTTTACAGTCAACGGCCATGAACATCCTATCTCACCTATTATCCCTGACCTTATACCTGTACCTTCTACACCTTCAAATATGTCACTGATTATATGTTCAGCAAGTTCTTTTTCACTGCTCGTTTCAACATAATCAGGATGTGCATCGTTCACGTAAAATCCCGACCCCATGATGATGTTGATTCCTGTCTGATGAGATATGTCTCTCAATCCTTCAGGATTACGGGATATACCTATACTGGTCGCATCTACTACAGATACTCCTCCATATTTTTTATATAAAAGTATTTCGTCTATAGCAGTCTGTTTATCAAGTAACTGATAATTGTCATGATTAGCTTGGTGGTAATACCTGATAGCACCTAGTACCTCAGTATCAATCTTCGAATGAAAAAACTCGTAGTTGCTGTCATCGACGTCAGGGGTAAACAACCTGGCAAGATCTATGAAAAGATGTTCGTGTGTAAGTGTGGTACCTAGCTGATCTCGGCTTATCGTACCTGTGACTGTCTGTATCTTTCCTGATAATTCGTTTGGCATAAACAACCTCATATTAATTTCAAGGATTTTACCATATGGCTGGAATTTGCAATCCCTTTTCTGGTGGAAGCATTGAAATCATCTTAATGCGAATTTTCTCATCTTTAGTTAAAACACGAACTAGTTCAAAGTTACCTTTGGAAGAACCATATCCAAATGTCGTCCACCTCTTAAGAATTGGATTTTTCTTGGCAGATAAATAATCCAGCCTTTCATCAATTAATTCTTTAAATGAACTATCCGGATCGTTCCAATCTTCAATCCAATCAGGAAAAGCTGAACCCCAAGTATCTACCGTGATTATCTCATGTCTATAATTGAAATTATTTCTAGGATAATAACCTAGCGCAAATTTCATAGCAAGAGCTTCCATAATCTCATGCCTAGTTACAATTTTTTTATTTATGATTCCTTGCTCTTTTAAATAATTCTTAATCGTTTTCGGCTTATGTTCGTAAGGAACCAACCAAAGAAACAAAATATTAGCATCTATTATTCCGGCTGAAGGTTGCTTTACCATAAGCTAAACATTTCAATTTTCCTTTCAAGATGTATTGTTACAAAATGAAGAATAAGCTTTATTTAATCAAATGTCATTTCAATAGATCTCTGATATTCACCAAGTTTAGATTTTTTACAAGATTTCCAAAGTACTTTTTTTGTGATAATTATTAATAGCAGTTTCATCTACAAAATTACTTACGGTTAAGCAAAGAGGTATTATATGAACGATCCATGGCCAGATAATATTAGATGCATAGTGGTTTTAACCTTTGATATCGACGGTGTGTCCGGTGCTATAAACATGAATCCAAATTCAGTCAATTTTCCAGGATTGATGTCTTTAAGAGAGTACGGTCCTAAAATAGGTGCTCCACGAATTATAGAAATGTTGGAAGAAAACGATATTCCTGCTACATTCTACATCCCCGGATATGTTGCAGAAACACATAAAGATTTAGTGAAATTGGTAGCCTCTAAAGGTCATGAGATAGGACATCACGGATATATGCATGAACCTCCTCAAACTCTATCTAAAAAAGAAGAAGCCGATATTTTGGATAAAGGAAACAAGATAATCGAAGACATAATAGGAGAAAAACCAACAGGGTACAGAGCACCAGGAGCAGAATTAAGTGAATATTCAATAGATTTATTGGCAGAAAGGGGATTCGTTTATGATTCAAGCCTTATGGGAGACGACATCCCTTATTCGATTAAATCTTCTACATCTGAAATCATAGAAGTCCCGTTACATTGGGAAATGGATGACGTTGCCTATTATAATTACGCACCGTCACTTGGATTACGCCAATTCATGGCTACTCAAGACCACTTATACCAAGTTTGGTCAACTGCATTTGATGCAGCATATCATTACAGACTAAGCTTAGTACCGGTCATGCATCCATATGTAATTGGAAGACCTGGAAGGCTAAGAACTTTAGAGCGCCTGATTAAGTATATGAAAAGCCTACCTGGTGTTAAGTTTATGAGGGCTATAGACATAGCTAGACTATATAAACAACAATAGTTCAGCTAAAATGACCAGAGTTTCTATCTTGCGTAGTAGCAATTCTATTGTGTACTCTTGTGCATAATAAATATCTGTTGCAGCACGGAGTGAACTTATAATGAATGAACAAAAAGAGTTAGTGGCTCACCTAATGCGAAGAGCTGGATTCGGAGCCACTAAACAAGAGATAGAATCTTTAGCATCTCTGAAATACGAAAAAATTGTAGATTCCCTTGTATCTCCTTCTGATACAGATTCATTACCAGAAGATCTTATCAGACGTTATCATGTTGACCAAAATGAAATGAGACTTATAAATAGTGCAGTTGGAAAGTGGGTATACAAAATGGTCACTACCAAAGCGCCTTTAATTGAAAAAATGTCTCTTTTTTGGCATGGATTGTTTGCTACTGGATACAGCAAAGTGTTTCATGGACAAACTATGTACGACCAAATAAAAATGTTCCGCAATCACGGAATGGGAACATTCTCAGGATTATTATTGCAACTGTCTAAAGATCCGGCAATGCTGTATTGGCTCGACAATCATGACAATCACGCCTCTGAAATCAATGAGAACTATGGACGTGAATTATTGGAATTATTTTCAATGAGTATCGGTAATTATACTGAAGATGACGTTAAAGAATGTTCAAGGTCATTTACAGGCTGGACCATACAGAACGCCGAATATATGGGGCTTAGAGCCCAAAGTGCTTCAATTTGGCCGTATAGTCAAATAGCCTGGCAACATGAATATGTATCCTCCGACCATGATAATGGAACTAAAACATTTTTGGGCAAAACAGGTAATTTTAATGGAGAGGATATTATTGAAATAATCTGCAAACATTCAGCAACTGCAGAATTTATCAGCCGTAGGCTCTATCAATTTTTTGTTGCAGATGAAATAGATGCAGATGGAGAAACTTTGATACAGGGAATGGTTAAATCTTATTTCGAATCCAACAACAAAATCAGTGAAATCCTAAAACACATGTTTAATTCAAACCACTTTAAATCTCAAAAAGTCAGGTATTCCAGAGTTAAGAGCCCAGTCGAATTAGTAATCGGCACACTAAGATTGGCAGAAGAATTCGACTTTCCAAATATAAAGATAATTGATGCATCCAGATCAATAGGCTACATGGGCCAGCAATTACTCAATCCACCATCAGTCGAAGGATGGCATGAAGGAGTAGAATGGTTAGATAGCGGCACTCTAATGGAAAGAGTTAATTTCGCTTCAAAGTATTTAGGCGACCCTAATCAACCATGTATAGATAGAGTGATATCACACTTCAAAAAATATAAACATTCTGAAATTACCGTTAATCAAATAGTTGAAACGTGCTTAAATCAAATCGGTTACTTCTATATCAACAAAGAAACAAAACAAGGTATATTAGAAGGTCTTTCTAATAGCTACAATAATCCAGAAAATCAAATATCTGAAATTGCTACTGACGCGATAAGACTGATTGTATCTTCAAAAGAATTTCAAATGGCTTAATTATCGCTTAAACCTCTATTTTTTGTATTGGTCTTCAATATATATCTCAAGGATAAATAAATGAAAGTTGGATTTATAGGCTTAGGTAACATAGGCCAACCTATTGCAAAACAGTTGGTAAAAAATGGATTCAACGTACTTGTAAATGATCTCAACAAACAAACCGCGACACCTCTTTTAAACGCGGGCGCAACTTGGGTCGAAACCCCAACCATTCTAGCAAAACAATGTGAATTTCTATGTACTTGTTTACCAGGTCCAAACCAAATGGAACAGTTGATAATAGGTCAGAATGGCATATTGAACTCTATGCAAGAAAATTCAGTGTATATAGACCATACTACTAATTCATATAATACTGTGCAAAAAGTTAGTAACCTATTATCAAAAAAAGGAATACACATGTTGGATGCTCCTGTAAGTGGGGGAGTTGAGGGAGCAAAAACTAGAGATCTGACTTTATTGGTAGGAGGAGATGCAAAAACTGTAAAAAACAGCATGCCTATATTAAATGCAATTGGGAAAACAGTATTACATGTAGGAGATATTGGTACAGGTACCATTTGCAAATTAATGCATAATAGTGCAAGTTTATCTATGATGCTTACGATGGTTCAATGTTTAACCACAGGAGTAAAAGCGGGCGTTAATGCCGCTACTATTGTTGAGGTATTTCAAAAATGTGCTTTAGGGAGAAATTTTGATTTGCAGACCAGATTACCGAATACTCTGTTCAAAGGCGATTTTGACCCTAGATTTTCATTAAAACTAGCATATAAAGATTTGAAACTCGCAATAGAAATAGCTGATGAATTTGACGTACCTTTTTCGATTCCTGAAATTTGTGAAAAAGAAATGTCTCAGGCAATCTCCAAAGGATTGGAAACTAAGGACAGTTCAATTTTTCTTACGATGCAAGAAGAAAAAGCTGGCGTTAAAGTACGTACGAATAAATAAAAAATAAATCACCAATTTAATCAAGGTACAGCATGTCAAACAAAAAAATTAAAGCAACGTACAGTCACACTATAGGTGTAGTCGCAATGGAAGGAAGGGGGTTCAGTAACCCTGTTGATTTAGTTATATCAAGCGAAAATTTGATTTATGTACTGAGCCGCACAAACCCTGAGCAACCTGAAGGAATCAGGATAGGAATCTGCAATATGGAAAGTGAATATTTTGGAGATTTTGGTGAATACGGAACTGGCAGAGGACAGTTTGTATGGCCGACAGCTTTAGCAATTGACCAAGATGATAATATCTATCTGGCAGATGAACACAATAGTCGCATTTCGATATTCGATAAAACTGGAACATTTATTGACTGCTGGGGTGAATATGGTAATACAAAAGGACTTATAAATGGACCATCTGGTATATGTTTCGACTCCGCATATAACCTTTTAGTTGTAGATCAATTCAATAATAGAATACAAAAATTCACGAAAGACGGCAAATACCTTGATAGTTGGGGTTCCAAAGGTGATGCTGAAGGTCAATTCAACTTGCCTTGGGGTATATCAGTCGCCGCAAACGAAGAAATCTTAGTAGCAGACTGGGGAAACAACAGAGTACAAAAATTCTCATCATCAGGTGATATTTTAGAATCCTATGGTACATTTGCTGATACAGAACACTGCATTAAAAGACCATCATCTGCAGTACAAGATAATGACGGATTTATATACATCGCGGATTGGGGAAATGAAAGAATTCAAATCATAGATGATGAAGGCAACCACTTTCAAGAACTAAAAGGAGATTCAGGACTCTCGCAATGGGCGGAAGAATTTTTTGAAGCTAATAAAGATCAGGCCATAGCAAGAAGCAAATCAAACCTGGAACCCAAGGTGAATCCAGAGATAAAAGACCCTTATGAAATTTCAGCTAGAATTGAAAAATA
Source organism: uncultured Dehalococcoidia bacterium (assembly GCA_964645865.1). Lineage (GTDB taxonomy): Bacteria > Chloroflexota > Dehalococcoidia > Lucifugimonadales > OSU-TB39 > OSU-TB39. The sequence continues at coordinate 5,781 of CAZYCG010000051.1, forward strand.
TTTCTGGGGGCCAGCCTCAATCAAACTTACCCATAACAATGAATTACTCATCGTCGAATCAAACAGGCACAGAGTTCAAGTTTATTCGATAATTTAGTCTATCTATTTCAAACGAAATACGAAATCATTCATCCAAGATACCTACTAACCTTGCTCTCCAATATGCATCCATCCATGAGGTAACAGTCTCTATACATGTGATATGTTTACGATATTGCACTGAATCCCGCAGTTTATCTCCATCTTCATCTATATTTCTTACTATATGATGTTCATCCATATTGCCCAATATTTTCAAACATAACTCACCCGCTTCTTCATCCAGTCCATACTTGTAGGCTAAAGTTGCCAAACTTGCAAATAAAGCCGTGATCCAATTATTTTTAACATCAGTTTGCCATCCACCTAAAGCATGCATATTATTACTAGCTCCAGGTTTATACCTCTCTAGACTCCATGTATCTGAATTAAAATAACCCATTTCAGTGAATGTATAATCGGGATTAATCGCAGTCTTAGCTGCTCTCCAATAACCATCTATCAACCCTAACCAATCAGCATCACCAGCCAATTCACTTTCAAGAAGAAAATATTCAGCTGTTTCAGCCCATAGAAACCATTCTTTTATTTCTCCATGATGTCGGTTTTTTAATCTCAAAACATCAGCTTCAATACAATGTCCAATTCTTTTCTTAACTTCTTTAAGAAAACGCTTCTCCCCAGTCAATTTATATGCTGCATGTATAGGCACCATCACTTTCATATCACTAGCATATGGAGCTCCGGTATTTTCGGGGTCTTGACCATGTGCAGCAGCACCTATCCCACTACTTGGCACACCTGCATACACGTATTTGTAATCATTCCTTATCCACCAATCCGCCTGAGCTGCTAAATATCTACCTGCTTTTTCAACCGAATCTTTATCACCAAAATCAACTGCATACCTCCACACACCCAAACCAGGCATTATAGTTTGGTCTACACTGGTCTCATGGTAACATTTATCAATTGCATATTCATTTCGCATACCACCGTATGGCTTAGCCACCCAACCTGGCTCATACTCTAGGCCTCTTTCCCATACCCATGATAAATGTTCAAAACCAGCGTCAGCTCCAATTTTTGCCGATATATCGTTCGTAGCCCGATATCTGTTTGCTTGTGAAACAATCAGCCTACCTGCACACCAGTTTGCATCTTCATACATATAATATTGATGCCATGGCAATCCAAAATGATCTCCCAAAATAGTATCATCAAATGCCTCATATTCATTTCCCACTACATATTTCTTACACCAATCTGGGGTTAAAGGGTCTGCTTCAGGGTATGTCAGATATGATCGAATCAAACCATGCCTATCTCTTGCTTTATTTAGTACCAAATCTAAAAATTTTTGTGATTGTATAAATAAACTCATAAATTCGCTCCACTATTTCAAAATGTCAGTTTATCCTCTGGCAGGCTCATTCATTTCTGACTTTGCTTTTAGAACTAAATCAACAAGATGATCATCATTAGCTAATCTTTGTTCAAGATGCTTCATGCGCGACTTTCCTGCTGTTTCAATCATTACTTTCCCATAAGCACGCTCCGTCCAAAATCTTGCAAGATTTCCTATATCATCCTTAAGCAAAGATAGGTCTTCATCTAAATAACGTTCAGAAAAATTCATTGTGAACATTCTTCTGCTGTCCCCACCACCAAAAGAGGAATGTTTTATTCGATGATTGAACACAACTAAATCTCCAGGAATAGACTCTAATGCTACTGCAGGAACATCTACGCCAGTTATACCCCAAAGCTCTTTTTGTTTTTGTTCTTTAGAAGTCCGAGAAGCTTCTTGTAAAGACTCAGAAAAAACATCTCCAATATTATGGCTACCAGGTATAACTCTTAAGCATCCTGTATCGACAGTAACGGGATCTAAATACATAGCCATCTTAATAGACAGATATTTTTTTCTTGTATATCCATCGGAATGCCATCCAGTATCTCCAACATAGAAATTTCCATCGCTACTCGCGTAATTGTAATCATCACCTAAAATTGATGAAGCAATTCCATCCACAGCTTCGTTATCTAAAAGCGCACTTAAGTATTTATCTTTGTCTATAAATGGAAGGACAGCAGACCTTTGTTTTTTATCGTGTTTAATACCGTGATGCCCTCCTCCAATCCCACTCCAAACTCGCTCAAACCCTTGAGTAATTTCACTTATTTCATTCGCAAAAAGATTTTTAAATACTAGATATCCAAAAGTTTTAAAATAATTGATTTGCTGATTAGTCAAACGCATAACAACCTTCCTTTCAATTAAATTCACAGATAATTGGATTCATTCTTCTGAAGAAGTTTCTTCAGGCTCAACAGTAGAAAATTTCATTCTAATACTAAGATTTTGATTTTTAATTTCTGCAATCAGTGCCTTTTTGAAATTTTGCACCTGTGTATCTCGTTCACTAGCAGACTCATGAACCCACTTATCCGGCAACCAGGTACCTATTGAAAGAGTTACTTCATCTACTTCTATAACTCTACAAATCGCTCCCTGGCTTTTATCAGCCAGAAATGACTCGCAATATTGTTCAGATATATTTATAACTTTACTTAAGTGAGATGCTTCAAATGGCTTTGGCTCAGGTTCCATAGTAGGAGTAGCCGTAATTACAACAATGGGTGTATTAATTGGCGTGACGCTAGGAAAAACAATATTTAATTTATCTAATCCCTGTTCCTGAAAGTTTTTAACCACAAGTTCTTTATACACGTCAATTTTAGACTCATTCGGTGTCCATAACGAAACCAATATTGAATCTTTAGTAGGTTCTACTTTACAGATAGCTGAATCACCCTCAGTTTCAATAAACATCCTGCAATACTTGTCACCGATTAAAATAGCCTGGATGGTCATTAGAAGGCTGTCAGGAGTAGGCATAACTGGTATTGGCGTCATTGTTGGAGTTGCTGTATTAGTCGGCGTTGGGGTTGAAGGAACTTGAGTTGGGCTAGGAGTCGGAGGAACGGGAGTAGCCGTAGGTTCAGGTGTAGCAGTAGGTTCAGGTGTAGCTGTGGGTATGCGAAGAGAAATCGGAGTATTAACTGTCTTTTGTTCACTTATATCGGCATTATTTGAAGTTTCAATCTCTTGACTAGAAGAATCTCCACATGAAAGTATCGCAATCAATGCACCAATACATAAAACGCTAGTAATAATACCGTATAGTTTAGGTTTCATATCAATATGTTACAGCTTTGCCAGTTTATTTGTAATTGATTTGAAATATATTTATCGTACTTTAAAAAATAATTGAGCAAGTCTATATAGATCTCAATAAAAATAACTGCTGGTGTAGATTAAATTTATTTTTTATATAATCCTATAAATTCACATCAGATTGAGCTAAACAACATAGTTTAGTCATATACGGAGCGATAATGAAAAAAAACAAAGTAGTAACCAATCTTCAAACAGGTAAAAAATCTTACGGTTGCCAGTTAAATTCCCCATCTTCAGAACAAATAGAACTGTTAGGAATGGCGGGTTTTGACTTCGTTTTGTTTGATGGTGAACACGGCACTTTCACACCTGACACTCTAGAAGACCAAACTCGCGTAGCTGAAATGTCTGGTTTAACACCCTTCGCCATGGTACCAAACGTTGAAAGTTCTACCATCCATTCTTTTCTTGAAAGGGGTATTCAAGGCATACATGGCCCTAATATAACCACAAAAGAGGATGCTGAAAAATTAACTAGAGCATGTCGCTATGCGCCCGAAGGAATGAGGAGTCTATCATTTTCACGAGCAACACATTTTGGTTATGGCCCAGAAAGAAAAGATTATATGTCACATGCAAACTCTCAAATGATTGTGATAGCTTTATTAGAACATATAGACGTCCTTAAAAATTTAGAGGAAATATTGCAAGTAGATGGAATTGATTTCTTTGCTATTGGACCCAAGGACTTAGCACAATCACTAGGCTTGCCGGGCCAAATGAATCACCCCAAAGTCAAAGAGTTTGAAGACATTGTAGTTAAATCAGTTCACAGTAAAGGGAAAAAAATGTCAGGGGATGCATATCGAGCAGTAAAAGCATCACAATTATTCTATAATGCGGCAAAATCTTTTATAGACTAACAATAGTCACAAACTGATACGATATATGTATATTAGGATGGACAACCAGCTGAACAAATTGACAATTTATATTTAGATTACGAATAGACAATAAGGTAGACAACTGTCTATACATTTCAGTATATATTTATCAAACCTTGGAGGTCAGAAATGAAATCAAGCCAAGCTATAAGTTCACATCCACAAATACAGTTAACAAACATAAGTGATGTGGAATCTAGTCACGATACCAACACACCTTGGTCTGAGGTAGTAATAAGTGATGGAAGAAATAGGGTCAGTCTTATTTCAGGCCCGCCTGGAACTCCACCCGACCCACACCTACATCCGGATTACAATGAATGGTGGATCAATATTGGCGGCATCACGCAATGGCAAGTTGGCCAATATGAAAAACTGCAAGCTAAGTTTGGCGATGTTGTTATAGCTCCAGCAGGATATAGTCATGACATAAGACCAAAAGGGAAAACGAATGCTTTGCGACTAGCTGTTTCTTCTCCTAATAGCAACCACGACATCCATGGAGTATCTCCATCTCGCTCTGTACCAATAGACTATAATCTAAAACCTCCGAATTTAATCCATACTAAATTAAATTCATTAATTAAAGCCAACCAACGCAAATCAAACTGGTCTCAAATAGTTGTTTATGATAATAGAAATACAGCTGAAATAGTAAAATTAGGCAAATCAAAAACAAAAATTAAAAAAACAGCAA
>CAZYCG010000052.1:0-10636 GCA_964645865.1 uncultured Dehalococcoidia bacterium
CGAGAATTAAGTGCAGAGAGATTTTCTAGAGATTACAGACTTTGGGCTATAGCCGGCGGTACTAATGAAATGATGAAAGAAATAATAAGCAAAAATATCTTGGGCAAGGTCGAATCAGACTAAGTTTCTCCTAACCACATATCATCGAATTTGTTGAATCTTTGTATAAGGTCTTCCATTGTAGAATTCTTTAACTCTAATTTGGAATTAGCCAAATTAATGTTTTCTATCAGATGTTGGGTGTTTCCAGTACCTACGATAGCTGTGTCAACATCGGGATTGGTTAAAACGAATCCTAGAGCTAATTCTTGGTAATTTTCAGGTGCATCTATAATTGGGCCTAATGTCTTCATGAGTTTTGCTCTGTTACCGTAACTGTTAGGTGCGGCGCTCTTAGTTACTTTAGAATCCCAAATTGCATTCGCGATAGGCCGTTTAATAATAACGCCCATCCCATTTTTTTGTGCTAGCCCTATATAGTTTAAAGAATGTTGATCAACTAAATTGAGGCTTGTTTGCAAAGTATCAAATAGATGAGACTCAACTGCCCATTTGGCTGCTTCTTCATCTCCACTATAACCTATGAATCTTGTTTTACCAGATTTTTTCAATTCTTGTAACGCTTGTATTACTTCACCCTTATCAAGAGTTGTAACGTCGCATGTATGTAACTGGATTAAATCCAAATACTCAGTGTTCATTCTTGTAAGACTTCTTTCAGCGCTATGAATGATAGTTTTAGCGGTCCAAGGTTCTCCTGTTTGTTCTCCAACCGAATGTCCCGCTTTACTTGCTAAGACATATTCGTCTCTTCTGTGGGAAACTGTTTTACCTATTACTTCTTCGGAATTTCCATAACAAGCTGCTGTATCCAAAAAATTTATGCCATTGTCTAATGCAGTATTAAGTAATAAATTGGATTTATCTAGTTGGGTTAACATTTCTGCTTCCCCTATTTTGACTAACCCTATTCCAAGTCTGCTTATTTTTAAATTAGTCTTACCTAAAGATCTATATTCCATATTCAAACTCCAAAATATTTAAACAGTTTAGTATTTAGATGTTCTTGATAGAACGTACCGAATTAATTCTTGTTTCTGCAAGTTGATCAGCTGCGATACTTGTAGGAATAGATTGTTTATTTGAAATCGAAATAACTTCCAAAGTTGAGTAATAGATTTTTTCTGTTATTGTTTTTGAACGTTGTTCGTTGTATTCCATTCCAACTTCGCATGAAGCATTTATTATTCCGCCTGCGTTGATAATATAATCTGGTGCATAAATTATTTTTCTTTTATGTAAATCGTACCCATGTTTTGTATCTAGGAGTTGATTGTTAGCTCCACCAGCAATTATTGAACATTTCAATCTAGGGATTGTTTCATCATTTAATATTCCCCCAAGGGCACATGGTGAAAATATATCCATATCTGTTTCAAATATATCATCTGGATCGATAGTTTTTATTCCTAACGATTGAGCTTTTTGGACAGCAACAGGATTAATGTCAGATGCTATCAATTGCGCTTTTTCTTTTATTAAATGTAACGCAGTATTGTATGCGACGTTTCCAAATCCTTGGAAAACTACAGTTTTCCCGTTTAAGTTATCGTCACCCCATTTGCTTTTAGCCGCCGCTTTCATGCCAAGATATACGCCCAAACCAGTCATCTCGGATGTGTCACCACTACCTCCTGATGATTGAGGTAATCCAACAACATGATTTGTTTCTTCAGCAATAAATTCTAAATCAGCTGGCGTCATACCTACATCTTCAGTTGTGATATATCTTCCGCCCAGCGTATCAACGTGCTTACCAAATGCTCTCAATAAAGCTTCATTTTTATCTTTACGTGAATCTGCTATTATTACTGCTTTTCCTCCACCTAACGGGATTCCTGCTGCTGCAGATTTATACGTCATAGCTCTAGACAATCTTAAGACATCAATTGCTGCTTCAGTTTCATTTTTATATGGCCATACCCTCACACCTCCACAAGAAGGTCCTAAAGTTGTGTCATGGATTGCGATTAAGGATTTTAAACCTGTAGATATTTCGTTGCAAAAAACCAGTTGTTCGTGGCCGTATTCCTTCATGTATTCTAAATGTTTCATCTTCGTAATTAATTCTCCCAAAATTGTATGTTTTATTGTAAATCATAACTGGGAAAAAACATATGATGGCAATGAATAGAAATCGAAATCTTAATCGATGTATAATCCCATAGAAATATGGAATAAATATATGTAATAAACTTTAAGTACGGGTGAATGAAAAATGAAACGAGATGAATTAAGGAAAATAATTGTAGGTCCTATGGCGACTGTAGCTACTCCGCTAGATAGTGAATACAAGGTTGATTATGGTAAGATGCATGATTTGACTAATTGGTGGATTGATAGTGGTCTTAAAACCGGAAACAGTGTGATAAAAGTTGCAGCCGCGATGGGAGAAGGTCCTCAACTAAGAGATACTGAATGGCCCCATTTGCTAAGAACAACAGTACAAGCTTCAAAAGGAAGAGTTCCAATCATGTGCGGGATTCATTATAAAGACACAATAAGAGCTATTGAGGATATCAAATTAGCATCAGATTTGGGAGCTGTAGGAGTCCAATTATCAGCGCCGATTCATAATGGTCCTACAGAAGATGATAATTTAAGATTTTATGAAGATGTTTCAAAAGCAATTGATATAGGGATATTGATATATAACACTCACGCAATGGCTGGAGGAGCTATCAGCGTCGATGGATTTAGAAAAATGGTTGATTTTGAAAATGTTGTTGCTATTAAATGGAGCCCTCCTCCTGCGGAACGGCCAATACCGGGTAAATATGAAGAGATTTTTGAACTGAATGACACTTTCAATATTATAGACAATTGTTTTGGTCCAGTTAAATGTTTCAAATTAGGTGGCCACGGTTACATAAATCATACTGTCGACATTTACCCTCAACATGATATAAAGCTTTTGGATTTATTGCGTAACGAAAAATATGAAGAGGCAGAGCAATTGTGGGATTCAGTTGAAGGTCCTATCGGTATTTTTTCAGCGAAAGTAGGTGGGCGGTCCGGTGGACAAGCCCGAGTTAAGAAAGGGATGATGGAAGTCATGGGTAATTCATGTGGTGTATCCAGACCGCCATCCGAACCGTTATTGCAAAGTGAAATAGATGAACTTAGAGAGATTCTTAGGAGTTTTGGTTGGCCAGTGGCAAAATAAGGGGTATGATATCAACCTCTAGCAGGTTCTGACATGGTTTTCTTTAACTCCTTGGTAATGGCAGCTAAATGAGTGTCATTTTCCATGACTTGCTTTAAATGAACCATTCTTTCCTTAGATGCTGTATTAACCATTGGTTCACCGTGAATCCGGTCTATCCAAAATCTAGCTTCCTTTCCTAAAATATTTCTTAATTGATCTAATTGATCATCTCGGAATTTTTCTGTGAAATTCATAGTAAACATTCGACGTGAATTTGAACCTCCCCATGAAGAATGCTTTATGTTGTGATTAAAGACCGCAACATCTCCTGGGTTAGTTTCCAGAGGTATAGCAGGTATTTCATTGCCGTTAAGACCGAACAGGTCACCTGGGTTATCTTTGCTGCCAACAAGATGGTTCTGCAGTGAATCGGCAAAATATGAACCTTTTTTATGACTTCCAGGGATTACCCTTAACGCTCCTGAAGAAGCTGTAACTTTATCGAGGTAAAAAGCTATTTTGATTGTTAGTACCGGCCTTGCTCCGTAACCATCAGAATGCCACCTTGTGTCTCCCACATAGTAGTTGCCATCTCCTGATGTATAGTTAAATTCTTCACCGCATATACTAGAGGCGATATCGTGTATTCTTGGGTCATCAAGTAAAGAGGATAAATAAGCACTTTGATCAGCAAAAGGAAGTATAACTGATCTTTGAGTGCCATCATGATTTTGGTTTGAATTTTTCCAGATAACTTCGAATTCTTCAATAATTGTATCTATCTTGTCATCCAATAGATTTGGGAAATATAAATATCCGAAAGCATCGAAAAATTGCATTTGTTTTTGACTTAATCGTTTTTTGGTTTTCATAACAGCTCCGAAAAGTAAATTTCACATCTAGAATGTTGATTAGTCTATAGCTTGGCGCTATAGGCGTCAACGTCAGCGTGTTTGTGACAAAATGTCCATGAAATGTGGATAGTTAAACTCTATTGGATCTAATTTCATTGGATGGTAATAGCGAGTTTTAAAGGATTTTTGAATGATTTCATGCCCTGCCTCTAAGGAAGGTAATATGTCTACTGCAATTAATTGTCCTAAAATATTTCCTGCTGCTGTTGCTTCTATCGGACCTGTAATTACTTCTAATCCAGTGACATCAGCACACATTTGGTTTAATAGTGAGTTGTTTGCTCCCCCGCCGACTACACGTATGTTTTCAATAGTATGATCTAAAATATAAGATAAATTATCTATGATGAATTTATATTTGAAAGCGATGCTTTTCAAAATAATCCTGATTAATTCTGAGTTTGTGTTTGGTAATTTTTGATTTGTAAGATTCAAATATTGGTTTATCTTTTCAGGCATATTCCCGTGGGTTTGAAAATCGATATTGTCTGGGTCTAATACAGACTGTGATTTTGGTGCTGTTTGAGCTGAAACAACAATATTTTCTATAGAATAGTTAAATCCCTGAGAGTGCCATGTTGCCAGGCATTCCTGAATCAACCACATACCTGTTACATTTTTCAAAAACCTTATGTTTCCGTCAAATCCTATTTCATTTGTGAATCCCAATTTTAAACTTTGATCATTGATTATAGGGGTATCAGTTTGTATTCCTACTAAAGACCAAGTACCGGAGCTTATGAATACCGATGTATTCTGTTTGTTATAGGGGATTGACGCTACCGCTGAAGCAGTGTCGTGAGTTGCAGTTAAAGCTACTTTGGTTGTGTCAAAATCGCGGTCTTTATTTAACTCGGTTTTAAGAGGGCCAAGTATGGTTCCAGGTTTAGATATATTAGGTAAAATAGATGTGGGAATATCCAATTTATCAAGAATGCAAGAAGCCCATTGTTTTTTAATCGGGTTATATAATTGGCTTGTACTAACATTTGTCAATTCAGCAGTTTTTATACCTGTTAGCCAAAAATTTATCAAATCTGGTATGAATAGTAGTGTTTTGGCTTTTTCAATATTAGATTTGAGAGACGTATTTTCTGCATACAATTGGTAAAGAGTGTTTATTGGCATAAACTGAATGCCTGTTTGATTATAAATATAATCCCTGCCTATTAATTCGATCACAGATTCCATAGCGCTTATATTTCTTTGATTACGGTAATGCCTTGGTAAAAATAAACACTCGTCATTTTTATCTAAAAGAACGAAATCCACGGCCCATGAGTCAACCCCTATAGTGGAGATTTTATCTGCATATATTTTTGATGCTGTATTGATTCCAATGAGTATATTTTTGTATATATATTTGATATCCCAACTAATAAGGCCATCAATGTTAATGGGGATATTTTTAAAGCGGTGTACCTCATAGATTTTGAGATTATTTTGTTGGTAAACGCCGCATATTACTCGTCCACTTGATGCCCCTAGGTCTATTGCAATATGTACTGACTTTGAAGTTTTCATTATTAATATTAAATTAAGAGCAATTTAATCCGCTTAAATAGATGCTAATATAATATACAGTTGGTTGTTGAAACGAATTTGTTTTCGGGAGATTATTGATGAGTTTACGAAATCGAAGAAAATATGTCCATGTAAAGTATTTATGGGAAGATATTGTAGCTAATAAATTATCCGATTTAGAAAAGTTGGTTTATAGGTCTAATTGTTTGGGAAGTGATTTAACTATAACTAATACAGGAGGAGGAAATACATCTTCTAAATTACTTGGAATTGATCCTCTTACTAATGAACAAGAGGACATATTATGGGTCAAAGGTTCTGGTGGGGATTTGCGAACAGTTGATATATCGGGGTTTTCTTCATTATATTTAAATAAATTTAAACAATTAGAAGAAATATATTCACGCACTGAAGTAAAAGGTCCCAAAACTCCAATTGAAGATTATTTGGTAGGTTTGTATGCCCAAACGACTTTCAATTTGAACCCAAGAGCTACGTCTATAGATACTCCTTTTCATGCTTTAATTCCATACAAACATGTTGACCATATGCATCCGATATCAGCTATAACAATAGCTGCTTGCAAAAACGGACCACAAGTAACTGAAAGAATATATGGTAAACGCGTTTTGTGGACAGATTGGCAAAGGCCTGGATTTGATTTATCTACAATTATGAAAAAAGCTTGTGATAAGGATTTGAATCTGCAGGGAATAATTATGGGTAAACATGGGATAGTCAATTGGGCGAATGATTCCAAAGAATGTTATGAATTAACTTTAGAACTCATAGATATTGCTGCCAAATATATAAAAAAACATGATAAAGGTGTTGCAGCATTTGGTGGTGTAAAGCATAAAGATCTATCGAAATCTCGTAAGGTGGAAGTAATAAATGAAATTCTACCTTCGATTCGAGGTCTAGTTTCAGAAAATAAATCTTTCATAGCAACTGTCGAAACTAATAAAACAGTAATTGATTTTGTTAATAGCCATAAAGGTAAATATTTATCAGAGATGGGTACTTCTTGTCCTGATCATTTTATAAGAACCAAAGTAAAACCACTTTTTGTTGACTGGAATCCTCATGTTGAATCGGTTGAAATATTAAAAGAAAATATATCAAAAGAAATTAAACAATATAGACGTTATTACAAAAAGTATTACGATAAAAACAAAGAGGTTGATTCACCTCAAATGCGTGATCCCAATCCGACTGTTGTATTAATACCTGGTGTGGGAATGTTTTCTTTTGGTAAAAATAAAAGTGAATCGAGAGTAACAGCGGAATTTTATAATGGAGCGGTTGAAGTAATAAAAGGATGTGAATCTATCGACGAATACAGTTCATTACCTCAAAAAGAAGCTTTTGACATAGAATATTGGTCTTTAGAAGATGCCAAACTCAAACGATTGCCTCCTGAAAAATCTCTAGCCGGCAAGATAATAGTGGTTGTTGGTGCAGGTAGTGGAATTGGTAGAAGTTCTGCATTATTAGCGGCAAAAAATGATGCTCATGTATTGTGTGCGGATATAGATGTTGAAGCAGCTAAAGCAACTTCTGAAGAAATAAATCAAATTTATGGAGAAGGTATTGGTGTTGGGGGGTCAGGTATTTCGAGTTGTAATAAATCAACATATTGTAAAGTTGATGTTGAAGATGTGAAAAGCATTAAAGAAATGTTTAATACAGCAGTATATGCGTACGGTGGTATTGACGATGTAATAATTACTGCTGGTTATTATCCAACAATAAACCAGCAATCTGACAATAGTACTTCATGGGCAAAAACTTTTGGAGTAAATGTAGAAGGTTCATATAATATAGCTTTTTGTGCAAAGGAAATATGGGACTTGCAAAATACTAATGGAAGTCTAGTTTTATTTTCGAGTGCAAATGCAGTAGTCGCTAAAAATGGTACGCTAGCTTATGATACAAGTAAAACTGCAGTTAGCCATTTAATTAGAGAACTTGCAATCGAACTGGCACCAAAAATACGGGTTAATGGAGTAGCACCTGCAACGGTTGTAAACAATAGCTCAATGTTTCCCAGAGATAGAGTCATTTCCTCATTAAAAAAATATTCAATCAAGTTTAAAAATTCTGATAGCACACTTGTGTTAAGAGATAAATTAGCACGATTTTATTCGTCAAGAACGCTTTTAAAACAACCGATAGAACCGGAATATCCAGCCAATGTAGCTATAGAATTATTAACAGATCGGTTCAAAGCTACTACAGGCCATATTATTTCGGTAGATGGTGGACTGCCAGACGCGTTTCTTCGTTAGTCGATTCGGTTTTCATTTAAATTGAAGGTTTTGTGATTGTCTAGTTGGCCACCAATTCCATTTGCCAAGTAATTTAACTAAAGACGGAACAATCAATGTTCTTGTAATGAATGTGTCCATCAAAACCCCTATTGCTACTGCGAAACCTAGTTGAAATAAATCTTGAAGGGGAAGTGACATTAATGCAGAAAATGTTCCTGCCAATATTAATCCCGCTGATGTAATAACCCCACCAGTCAGTGCAAGAGTTTTTAGGACTGCAGTGTCAAGATGTGACTTTTCTGATTCTTCTTTCAACCTTGACATCAGATAAATGTTGTAATCAACACCTAAAGCGTTTAGAAAAATGAACAGAAAGAAAGCAAGACCTGGAGTTATCGTGTCTTGGCCGAATATATTTTTGAAAATAAAAATAGAAAGGCCGAGAGTAGAGAAATATGTGAAAATGATTGTCATAAGTAAATAAAGCGGAGCAACCAATGACTTTAATAAGATGACAAGGACTATTCCAATGGCAAGTAAGATGAGTGGGAGTACTAGATATGTATCTCTGTTGGCTGCAGTTCTTGTATCATATGCTTCAGCAGTTTCCCCGCCTACATAGATGTTTGGTTCAATTAAAGAAGAACTATCTAGAGCTTCGGATAAGTTGTTTCTAAGTTTTGGTATAAAGTCCAATGCTTCGTTGGAATATGGATTTATATTAAGGACAACGTCATATCGCAACATGTTTTGGTTAAAAGATGTAAACTTTTGTGATCTTTGAATTATTGGTTGGAGTTCATTTAAATTAGTACCGTATGCTTCTAAAACATATTTGTTATCTATTTTAGAATTGAACCCGAAAGGCCTACCAAAATAAGATACATCCAAAACTAATTCATCTTCTAGAATAGTTAAAGCGATTAAATCTAGCTCTGCAGCTACTTCTGAATCGAGATAGTTTTGTTCGTTGATATCAATATATACATTTGTTGGTGATAATAAACCGGGTGAAAACCCTTGCCTCAAAAGTTCGAAAGATCTCACGGATTCAGTATTTTGAGGTAAACTATCCAGTTGGTCGAAAGATTTCTCAGACCCGATAATCCCGAATATAAATATTCCTAATACACCACTCGTTGCTAATAATGTGAATATTGGTTTTTTCAGTACAATATTTCCTATTCTACCGTATATTGTTGTTTGCTCTGATTCTGTATTAGTATTTACTTTTGGTGTAAAAGGCCAAAATGCTTTGGGACCTAATACTGTAAGTATTGCTGGAACTAAGGTAAGAGATGCTACAGTCATAATTACAATCGCTATACCTATAACAGGTCCCATGGATTGATAACTTTTCAAGTCAGCAATCAAAAGTATTGCAGATGCAATTATTATGGTTGCTCCAGCAGAGGCAACAGCTCCACCGATGCCTCTCATTGTGTTTCGCATAGCTTCTAGTGAAGAAGGAGTTCGTTTCAATTCTTCTTTGAAGCGTGATGCTATAAACAGGCAATAATCTGTGCCAGAACCAAATAAAACTACTGTCATCACACCTCTTGATTGACCATTAACAACAAGAAATGAACTACTTTCAGAGATGAAAGCTATTATTGAAAGAGATACTTGCATTACTAGACCGACACATAATAGTGGGACTATCGCTACTATTGGGGATCTGTAGATTAAAAGTAATAGTACCAAGACTAATAATATAGTTACGATTAGCAATAATCCATCTATTTGGGTAAACACTGTGATTACGTCTAAATACATACCTGCAGGTCCACCAGTTTCCAATTTCAATCTATCGGTTCTGAATTGAGACACGTAATCTCGGATATCTTGTACAGAATCTTGGAATTTATCTTCAGTCGGAGTGCCTGAAACGTTTACTATAATAGTCATAGTACTTTCGTCTGGGGAAAGCAATTCGTTCCTAGCTTCAGGCGTACTGAACAGTGAAACTATATTTTGTAGACCCAAATTTTCTTTATTAGTTTTTAGCCATGTATCTATATTTCTAGCCTGTGTATAGTCACTTGCTGAAAGTCCATTGGTATTTCTTATAACAATGATTACAGGAAGACCTGGTTGAGGAAACTGTTCAACACTTATGTTGAATGCTTTGGTTGATTCTGCAGAATTAGGTAACCAATCTGTAGCTTGAGTTGACTCTTTCAAAACAGGAGCTGCCATAATAAGGATAATACTTCCTATCAGCCAAGTGGTTACGGTAATCCATTTACCCCATTTAGAGGTTATGAATTTGAATATATGTGTTAACAAATTTGCTCCTTTTGTTGCATTTATCACACTTGTTAAGCTACTGAAATATTTACTGCGTTATTATCATTTTCCTTGCCATATGTTTCACCAAAATATTCCATCAAACGTTTTTTCCTATATTGAAAAATCGTTTTTAAATTGGATGACACAAAAACTTTATTGGTCAAAGAATCCCCAAGTACTTTGTAATTGACACGATCTTTTATTAAACAAGTTTGTCCAATAGATTCGAAAATGTGAGTGTGTACCCATTTTGCATAAGGTCCTTTAATTTGTTCATCTACAAAGCTTTCATATGGATTCCATACGGTAATTAAAGATTTCCATCTGATTGGCACTCCGTACAATTTAAGCCTGTATTCAATTTCGGCACCCACATGCATTTCTATAGGTAGACTTGTTAAAATATTAAAATTAAGAAAATCAGG
>CAZYCG010000053.1:0-10621 GCA_964645865.1 uncultured Dehalococcoidia bacterium
AGGAATTTGTAATGGCTGCTAAGTTAACAGGAGCGAATGACGTTCGTATCATATTCAGACATATGGTTCCTGCATTTTTAAGCCACATAATAGCTGCTGCATCACTTGCAATACCGTTTATGATTATCAGCGAAACTGCATTGAGCTTCTTGGGATTAGGGTTACGTGCACCAGCGATCAGTTATGGAGTTCTGTTGCAAGCTGCTCAAAACGTTCAATCCGTGGCTGTTTATCCTTGGTTGATGATTCCTGCATTTCCAGTAACCGTTGTTGTATTAGCGTTCAACTTCATGGGTGATGGACTACGCGATGCTGCCGATCCGTATGGGTCAGGTGGTGGCTCAGAATAAATACTGGATTTCAGTACCTATAAATTATACTAATAGGATTTATCGATGGTGGTTGTATCGGAAGAACTTAACCTGAGTGAAATTCCATGTTAAGTTATATAGTACAACGTTTCTTGTTAGGTATATTAACTCTTTTTGTTCTGACAGCGATCTCGTGGGTTATAATCGAACTTCCTCCTGGCGATTTTGTAGATATGTATGTGGAAGAATTGATTGGAGGAAATATTGGTGAAGGTGGTGGGTTCTTAGTAGATGTGATTGAAGAAGGACTTAGGCAGCAATACGGTCTTGATTCACCCTCATATGTTAGATACAGTAAATGGATGTGGAGGATGATGCAGGGGGATCTAGGGGTTTCTTTGGAATTTGGTAAACCAGTTACAGAAGTAATTGGCGAAAGATTGTTACTTACAGTCATATTAGCATTGACTACCGCTTTGTTTGCATGGGGACTTGCTGTGCCTATCGGTATATATTCAGCCGTACGACAACATAGTCCTGAAGACTATATTTTTACTTTTGTCGGGTTTCTTGGTTTAGCGGTTCCTGATTTTCTTTTAGCTTTATGGCTGTTATGGGTTTCTTTTGCATATCTTGATGCTAGCGTTGGAGGCTTATTCGACCCTGAATATCTTAATGCCCCTTGGAGTATAGCAAGAGTTCAAAACTTATTGTCCCATTTGTGGATAGCTGCGTTTGTTGTCGGGACTGCAGGAACAGCTGCTTTGATTCGTGTTATGAGAGCTAACCTTCTTGATGAATTAAACAAACCTTACGTGATAACGGCTAGAGCCAAAGGGTTGTCGGAGTGGCGGGTTATTATGAAGTATCCAGTCCGTATGGCTATGAATCCTTTGGTTAGTACTTTAGGTTATTTATTACCATTTTTGATTTCAGGAAGTATTATCGTATCTGTGGTGCTTAATCTTCCAACCGAAGGACCTTTATTGTTAAGGGCATTACTTACTGAAGACTTATTCATATCGGCATCTATAGTACTTGTACTAGGTGCCATGACCGTAATAGGTACATTCTTGTCAGATATTCTTTTGGGAATGCTAGATCCGCGGATAAGGATTTTAAAGTAAATACAGCAGATAAGATATAAGTTGTTTTAACATGCTTGTGTTATACTAATTTCCAGTAATTTGTGTACCGGTTAATTTACAATTCCCGAATAGTTATAAAGGTTGAGTTTTGCTTCAATATCTAGTTAAAAGATTTTTCCTTGGATTGCTAACCCTTTGGGTTTTATCCATGATCAGTTGGGTTATCATTGAATTGCCTCCAGGAGATTTTGTTGATTTGTACGTACAAGAGTTAATTGGAGATATGTCGGGAAGCGAATTATCTGACATGATTGAAGCTGGCATGCGCAAACACTACGGTCTAGACAAACCTTCAGTATATAGGTATGGCAAATGGATGTGGCATATGTTGCAGGGAGACCTAGGTATGTCTTTGGAATTTGGGTTGCCCGTTACAAGAGTTATTAGTGAAAGATTGTTGATGACGGTAATTTTAGCTGTTACAACAGCTATATTTGCATGGGGTCTTGCTATACCAATAGGGATTTATTCTGCAGTAAGGCAACACAGCCCAGAAGACTATATTTTTACTTTCGTAGGCTTCTTAGGACTAGCAGTACCAGATTTCCTACTTGCTCTGTGGTTATTGTGGGTGTCTTTTGCTTATTTAGGTCAAAGTGTTGGGGGACTATTTTCTCCTGAATATATGGTTGCTCCTTGGTCATTTGCGCGAGTTTGGGATTTGATCTCACATTTGTGGATAGCATCGTTGGTTGTAGGTACAGCTGGAACAGCTGCGTTGATTCGTGTTATGCGGGCTAATCTCCTTGATGAATTAAATAGGCCTTATGTCGTAACTGCCAGAGCAAAAGGATTGCCTGAATGGCGTGCTGTTATGAAATATCCAGTGAGAATGGCTTTAAATCCGTTAGTTAGTACTGTCGGGTATCTTCTTCCTTTTTTGATTTCAGGAAGTATTATCGTATCTGTGGTGCTTAATCTTCCAACCGAAGGGCCATTGTTGCTTAGGGCACTGTTGTCAGAAGATTTGTTTATTTCAGCTAGCATTATTCTGGTTCTTGGTGCAATGACTGTTATTGGTACTTTTTTGTCCGATATACTTTTAGCACTTTTAGACCCTAGAATCAGGATGGCTGGTTAATCAATCCAATCAATCAATTGCGGTAACTGTAATTGTTAGTCATAAATTGCTAGAAATAAGATATTCACCTTTCTTGAATAAAATTTATTTTGATACTTATAATTATATTTAGATAGGTGTTCGGTTAGCTGGAAACGGGTTTCCTATACATATATGGAGCAATTAAAAGTTCGTGTTTTAAAATGGATTTAGTAGAAGTTAAAAACCTAACTAAATATTACGGTAGGTTAAAAGCATTAGACGATGTATCTTTTTCAATTAAATCTGGTGAAATAGTTGGGCTTTTAGGCCCTAACGGAGCGGGTAAAACGACTTTGATGAAGTCTTTGACTGGTTATGCAGAACCAAATTCTGGAACCGTAACTATAGATGAAATAAATGTAATTAGAAATCCTTTGGCAGTTCAGGAAATGATAGGATACCTACCTGAAAACGCACCTCTTTACCCTGATTTATCTGTTCAGTCCCAATTGAAGATGATAGCTGAACTTCGTTGTGTTCCAATCAAAACCCAGTCGCAATTGATATCTGATTCTGTTGCAAAAACAGGTATTTCAGCTCAATTGACAAGACCTATTAGAGAATTGAGTAAAGGATATAGACAAAGAGTCGGTATAGCGCAGTCTATATTGCATTTGCCAAGAGTCTTGATTCTTGATGAACCAACTGCTGGGTTAGATCCTACTCAAGTGATTGAAATTAGGAAGTTGATTAAAGAATTGACTGTTACAAGTACTATTTTACTCTCAACTCATATATTGTCTGAGGTTGAGGCAATTTGTGACAGAGTTATAGTTCTTGTGAACGGAAAGGTTGCTGCTGATATAGTTATTTCAGAACTTGTAAAGAAAACATTTTACAAGTTATCGATTAAAGGCAGGGTTGAAGAAGCTAAAACCAGCCTTAAAGCAATTCCTGGTGTGGACCAAGTGATATTAGATTCAAATCATTCTAATGCCTCTGAAACATTGTTTGAAATTCATTATTCGGAAGACTCTGATATTAGAGAATCTATTAACAAAACAGTTCAATCGAATGGATGGTCTTTATTGGAATTGAGTTCGTCATCAAAAACGTTGGAGCAGTTTTTTAGTGAGCTAGTAGGGTATAGTTCAAATAATTCACAATCGTCTTTGGAATCTATTGGGATAGATGAGGTTAAGTAATGAATTCCAATCGATTGCGGCAACTTTTAGCTATAACCAGAAAAGAATTAGATGGATATTTCAGTTCTCCCCAGGCCTTGATATTTTTAGGGGTTTTTCTAGCTACGACTTTATTTGTTTTTTTCTGGGTAGAAACATTTTTTGCAAGAAATATCTCGGATGTTCGCCCTATGTTTTCATGGATGCCTACGCTTCTAATATTTCTTGTAGCTACTTTGACTATGAAGCAGTGGAGTGAAGAGCAAAAATCCGGTACTTTAGAGATATTGCTAACGCTTCCTGTTCCGAGAGTATATTTGGTTTTAGGAAAGTTTATAGCTGTACTTGTATTGGTTTCAGTAGCTTTAGCTCTTACAATATTTTTACCGATTAGTGTTGCAATCATCGGTGATTTAGATTGGGGCCCTGTAGTGGGTGGATATATAGCAACTATTTTAATGGTATCTGTGTATATTTCAATTGGATTATTAGTTTCATCCAGAACAGAAAGCCAAATTATAGCTTTAATCATCACAGTTTTAATATGCGGATTGTTTAACGTAATTGGTGGTAGATATGTAATTGGAGCTTTTGCAGATAATATTTCAACTGTAATGGCTGCTGTTGATGTAGGGGTAAGGTTTGACAGTATAGAAAGAGGAGTGATTGATTTAAGGGATTTGCTTTTTTATGTATCACTGACGGTAGTTTTTATTTTAGCTAACGTCATATCTATAGATTCTAAAAGATGGGGCAAATCAAGTGAAACCAAAGTTTATAAAAGAAATGTGTGGCTTGCTTTTGGATTAATTGGATTGAATTTAATTTTGCTCAATATAATTTTATCGCCATATAATAATTTACGACTTGATATAACTTCTGATAGCGAATATTCATTGACAGATACAACTAAAGATTTGATTTCTACTTTGGAAGACCCAGTTATAATTAGAGCTTATTTTAGTGATAAAACTCATCCTATGCTTGAACCTTTAATTCCCACTATTAAAGATATTTTATCTGAATACAAAACCATTTCAGGAAATAACGTATCTGTAAAAATAATTGACCCCAGTAAAGATGAGCAGCTTGAATTTGAAGCAAGAAGAAGTTACGGAGTCGACCCTACTCCTATTTCTATAACTGAAAGATATGAATCTTCTGTTGTAAACGCTTATTTCGACATAGTTATAGTATATGGTGATCAATTTGAAAGATTAGGAATAAGTGATCTAGTGAGAATTGAGAAAAGCGCAGACGGTGAAGTTGAAACGCGTTTAAGAAATATAGAATATGATGTTACTAGGTCTATAAAGAAAGTAGTCGCTGCTTTTGAGAGGGGAGATGCTATTTATGCTGATTTAAAAGACAACATTAGCTTAACGGCATATATTACTGAGGATAATATTCCACCTCAATTAAATGAAACAATTGCTTGGACTTATAATGTAGGTAATCAATTAGTAGAGGAATCTTTGGGTAAAGTGGCATTCAGTGTTCTTGACCCGGATAATAATGATTTCCAAATTGATAGGGCAACAATAAAAGATATCTATGGTTTGGATGCGATAGATGCTATTGATGGTTCATCATATTATTTATACGCAATTTTAGAGTACCAAGATACCTCTTATTTGATATATCCAGGTGAAGATATCAGTCAAGAAGATTTGAGGGCTTCTTTTGATACGGGAATACGTAAGATTATACCTGGCTCTTTAAAGCAAATTGGGGTCTGGCAACCCCCGGTTGAGAGGATACAAAACCCTTTCAATCCTCAGATGGCTCCAATGACCAGTTGGTATATGCTTCTTCAGCATTTATCTGAAAATTATTATGTTAGAAACGTTGATTTACTTACTGGTATACCTCCGATGGAAGTTGACGTGTTATTAGTACTTTCTCCAGAACAGATGAGGCAAAGCGAATTGCTTGCTTTAGACCAATTTATAATGCGGGGTGGTCCAGTGGTTATAGCGGCAGGGTCTTATCTAGTATCTCCTCTTCAGATTGTGCCTGGTTTGAATATTCGTAAAGTGGACGGTGGAATTCATGATCTTATTGAACATTATGGAGTGAAAATGGGTAGGAATTTGGTTTTAGATTCTCAAAATGAACCTTTTCCTATACAAGTTCAGAAAGATGTATCGGATGTTGTTGTTATGGATATTGAAAACATAGATTATCCTTTTTTCGTTGATGTGAGATCAAGTGGTCTTAATAGAGATAACCCTGTGGCGTCTAATATACCTTCGCTTACAATGCATTGGGCCTCTCCTTTATATAAAGTAAGTACTAAATCCAATGTTGAAATAGATGCATTTATTAGCTCTTCAAAAGAATCTTGGTTACGTGAATCCATTGATGTTAGGCCTGATATGGAAAGTTACCCAGAGATTGGTTTTCCTATTGAAGGTGAGCAAATGTCAAGAGATATAGCTATGACAATCCATGGTAAATTCAACAGCTATTTTAGTGAAAACGAATTGAAGTTTACTGACGCAGACCGACCTGATACGGATATTCAAATGTTTGATACTTCGCCTGGTGACACTCGAGTAGTAGTTTTTGGGTCTGGAGATTTTATTAATGATACTTTCTTGGAATTATCACAGACAATGTCAGAACAAAGGTATATATCAAATTTGCAATTTGTACAGAATGCTATTGACTGGGCAGTGAAAGATGAAGGATTGTTGAAATTAAGGGGCAGGACCATTTACGTGAGACTTTTAGATCCAATGTCAGATTCGCAACAGCAGTTCTGGGAATATATCAATTATGGTGTGATGATAATTGGTTTGTTCTTAATTGCTGGTTTATGGTATTTGAAAAAACGCTCTGAAAAACCTAACTATAATTTGGATTTGGAAAGTAAAACTTGAATATATCACTTAAAAATAAAATTTTGTTTGCAACATTACTTATACAATGTTGTGTTTTAATCGTGATGTTTTGGCCGTATAAGGGTGGAAGTAATTCATTGAATACATTCGCAAATATAACAACGAATTCATTTGAGTCTCTATATATTTTAGACTCAAATTCAAACTCTACTTTAATTGGATTTGCAAATAATCAGTGTGTATTGATTGATTCAGAAAATTATCCTTGTAATTCAGACAAATTAAATTTGTTTTTTGAGTTGATAAATAAATTTGATGAAGGGGAATTGATTTCAACAACTGTTGATAGTCATCGCACTTTGAAAGTACATGCGGATATTTATGAAAGATATGTTGAAATTAATTTAACTGACGGTAATATTGTGAAAATGTATTTAGGTACGACTCCGAGATTGCGTTCTACACATTTTAGACTTGCTGACAGTTCAAATGTGTATCTGAGTCCAAATTATACAAATTCAAAATTTTTGGCAGTTGCTAATGATTGGGTTGAAACCGAATATTTTGATATTGAAGAAGACAATGTAAATTCATTTATTGTCAATAATCAACGTGGAAGGAATCAATTTGTAAAAAATGAATCAGGAGATTGGTTGATTTTAGATAAATCTACATCAGATGCATTGAATCAAGTAAAAATTAAATCGATATTAACAAAAATAACTTCTATATCATTAAGAAAGCCGGTAGGTATAGAGCGAAAATCTGAATTTGGTTATGATAATGCTAATGCTATCGTGGAAATATTTGGATCCGATTCTAATGGAGATAATTTCAGTTATATCCTTACCGTCGGTGGTGAATTTGAAGGGGAAGGATCAAATATAAATGATGTTCTTTTTTATGTTAAAGCTACAAATAAAGATTATTGGGTTCTTGTACCAGAATATGAGGTTTTAGAGATAGCAGAAGTCGATTATGATTATTTTCTTAAATAAAATATTTGTGGAAGCGTGATATGAATAGAAACCCAGTAGAATTGAGAAAAGATGATGTGAGGATTTGGGAAGAAGACCTTAATGAGTTTGTTCCTCAGAAAATATATGATTGTCATATACATATGTTTGACAAAAAATATGTGAATAAGCAGTATCATTCCGATCTGCATTTTGGAGACGCAGATCATGAAACTCTACGTATTTGGTCTAACAAGCTGTTTCCAGGTAGAGAGTCTCATTATTTAGTTTTAGGATGTCCACATCTTGGTACTGATGTGAAGCAGCATAATGAAATGATACAGAGAGAATTAAAGGGTGACCCATTGTCTAGGGCAAATAGGTTGACGACGCCTGAATGCAATCCTTTAGATATAGAAAATGATATTAAAAATAATGGTTTTATGGGCCTCAAAGTCTACCGGATATATTCTGTTACAGGCGATCCTAATGAATGTCGAATCAAGGATTTTTTGCCAGAAGCACAATTAGAAGTCGCTAATGATTTAGGATGTTGGGTCACATTGCATATGGCTAAACAGCTTGGAGGAGGAGATCCTGAAAATTTAGCAGATTTAGAGAACTATACTCGTAAATATCCTAATATCAAATGGATTTTGGCTCATTGCGCAAGAAGTTTTACATATTATCAGATAAAGCAAGGAATCGAGAGATTGCGGGCCATGCCTAATATTTGGTATGACTTATCTGCTGTATGCGATGTTACTGTTTTCTATACATTATTTACTAAAGAGAATCATAAACGGATATTTTTTGGTACAGATGGTATAGATTCCACTAACTTCCACGGGTCATACTTTCCTATGGGCAGAGCTTGGAAAATGTTAGATGTTAGTGATTGGGGTGCAGATCAATTTGGTCATACTGAATTTACTCCAATAGTTGCAATATATGAACAATTGCTAGCTATGAAACATGCTGCAGAGATGGCAGGATTTTCTAAAGACCAGATTGAAGATATATTTTGGAGGAACGCTGTTAGAGAATTTGGTATAGATTGGTGAAGATTGGTGCCAAATAAAATCTAATATAAAGGTTGAAATCACAATTTGATTTTAAACTTGCTTACTCTGCGTTCTTTCCATGAGGTTTTTCCAGTCAAATTTGTAAATACTGAGTGCACCCCTATGGATATTATGACAAATATAATTATTGGATATATCACAGCAGTTAATAAGTTGTGATTGAATTTAATGCATGTTACTAACCATGATAAGAACATCATGATCATGCTGAAATATGACAAGAAAATAAGTAATTGATTTGATTGCCCATTTAACGTGTAATTGATTATGTATAGTTGTGGAAGAATTGCTAAAGAAGACAATATTGCAACAGCTAATATGAAGGCACTGATTCTATAATCAAATACTGGGAATATACTTCTGGATAGTCCAGTGAAAGCTTCTTTAGAATGGGAATACATTTTGGTAGTAACATCTTTGCTTCCGTCGTACAAGTTCCAATTGAGGTTGTGCCTTTTAATTTCTCTGCCTAGCTCAAAATCGTCCAATAAATTTTCTCTTAGATAACTATGGCCTCCAATGTTTTTATAGGCATCTTTTTTAAACATCATAAATTGCCCGAAATTGGCAGATAGATATGGAGATTTGGAGGAAGAGGCTAATTTTACTGGTAGCCAGCATAAAGTCATCCAGTCGATTAACGGAAATGTTAATTTTTCTACTAGGCAACTCGCTTTTCTGCCTGGAATTAAAGAAAGCAAATCACTGTTGTGTTGGTTCATTGCCGAGACGGATTTTGAAACTATTGACCTATCTAGGACCGTATCAGCATCCATGAATAATAGTATTGTTCCGTTGGCAGCTTCGCTTAATTGATGACAAGCCCAATGTTTTCCTATCCATCCACTAGGAAGTTCTTCGCCTTGTAGAAGTTTAATCCGGTTATCTTTTGTTTGATAATCTTCTACTAATGTTGCAGTTTGATCAGTAGACCGATCATTAAGTACCAGTATTTCTAGTTGGGAATAATCTATCTTTATTAATGAATCAAGACATCTTCTAATATTGTGGTATTCATTACGTGCAGGAATAAGAATGGAAACTAAATCAACTTCTTTTTGATCAGGTATGATTTTTAAGCGTTTTAGGTTTCTAAGATTAGATTGGGCAATATAGACCAGTAATGTAGAAAGAAGAGTTACACCTAAAATTATAAATATTTCTAGATTCATGATTTTTGAGGGTTACCAAATCGGTATAACCAGTCTCTAAATATAATTGGGTTTTTCATTGCATCCCAATGTTTTATTGCAATAATCACCATATTCACGATCCATATAGGTATTAGATACTTAATAGGGATGATAAGTAAAGGCAAATTAGGGGCTACTACACAAACGCAGATAATCATCCCTAACATGCTTATCATGATAGTCCAAACGTGGGTTTTCTGGATTATTTGCAACAATCCCATGAATGGTACCATGATTAAAAATGCTAAACCTGCTGAAATTCCAATCCATACACCAGCTGTTACAGACAAAGCTTTACTGCCTTTGAAACCTAAAAATGGAGAAAAAGCTATTCCTGTAACAGGTGCTACTACCATTAACGTTACGACTGCTATGTTCGGGTTCTCTATTCTAGAGAAATAATATTCTGTTCCCAGATAAACAGGGATTGCTCCTTTAGATACATCCAATAGGAATCCAAGTAATCCTATTTTCCAACCAGCAGATTTCCATAGGTTTGTTGCTCCTGGGTTACCATCTCCAGTGTTTTTTATATCAATATTTGCCAACTTTCCTAGATAGTAAGTAATCGGTATAGAACCGGATATAAATCCCAAAACAATAAAACAAAAATTTGTCAGTAGCAACTCTTTATCACCTTATGAATATAACAGGAATTAAGATAATCAGGAATTTAGTGAAATATTATCTTGTGCCCTGTTATTTATCAAGAGTTCTATTCCTGAAGGATTAGGAGGTGAAAGTGTTATTTACTGGGTATATTTATGTTAAGTCGCAGTATTGGATTCAGAAGCAGAATCTTCAGATAGGAATTCTTTAATCCTTTCAGTATATTTCTGGTAGAGGAACCCGCTTA
>CAZYCG010000054.1:0-9831 GCA_964645865.1 uncultured Dehalococcoidia bacterium
AAACTCCAAAAATGAGCTCCAACTTGTGTATCCTTCATAACAGAGTATGTTTTTTTCAGGAATTGCTCCATACTTTGAGGATATTCAGAATATCCCTGTGGCGCTCCATCCCAGTTGTATATGATTTTATAATTAGGTACCTTTGGCATATTTATCCCCTATAAATTAAATCACTTTAAATAGTAGCATTCGGATATGCAATACTTATCTCTACTTCTTCAAGTACGACTGTCCCAGTCAATTTTTCAGGACGCGATAAAATCCCTACTCCAATTTCATTATCCCCATTAACTAAGTTGTTTCTGTCTAAAGATATTTCGATTAAAGCGTGAGTAAATCCCAAAGGAGTATAGTTAGTTTCGTCAAACTTGCATACATTACCATTTATCAATATTTCCATTTCATCTCTAAATGTAGATTCTTTCAACTTAATTATTAAATTAACTTTAGGGAATTTAGATTTTTCTGAAATATAGACTTTAACCGTCTGATTTTTAGCTTTAACGCCAGTTATCAATTCCAAAGGCAAATATGATTCATGACCAAATTTCATATTTGCTTCATGCTTTGGAGCAACATAATAACGTTTCGATTTTTCTGAAATAACATCAACATCTCCAATTTCTCTGAGAATTTGACGCTGCTCAGATTCAATTGGCCAAGGGAACCAAGGAATATATAATCCATCCACACCTCTGTCCCAATATGCAGCTGCAGCTGCTCTATAATATTCCAGCCCCGCATAACGCTCACGATTAGCACCAATAACAGAACCCAAGGCAGGATATACTTTCACTGATTTTTTCGAACAAATATCTAAAACCCAATCAAATTTAAAATTAGGGTCGATTGGTATATGGGAATAAACATTTGGAACTAAAAAATCCAGCAATTCAAGATCGACCCATTTAACTAAATCAAACCCGGCATCACTATTTGCTTTTAATGAAGGAAATATCCTTGCACCAATTGATATTTTCTTATTTTTTTTGACTGATGCTTCCTCACACACATTCCTTAAGTCTTTCAAAAATGAGGTTAAAACACTCATATTGGATTCAACTTCATATGATTCAAAATAGTACGGATCAAAAGTCAAATCAAGTTCAAGACCATCTATATCATATTTATTAACCGCTTCTTCAAGAATATCAAACCTTTCCTTACGCACCTCAGGATAAATCCAATTAAAACCGTTTTTTCGACTATCTTCCTCAGAATCTCCTTTTAAAACCCACTCCGGATGATCTATTTTAAATTTCCAATTGTGCGCATTATCCACATCTTTTGGATCAGAACTGTGCGTCAATCTATAGCTTGGTATAAAATCCATGTCGAGTTGATGAGCCCTTTCCACCATCAACCTCATCGGATCCAATCCGCGCTTTATCAAGTCCATAGAATTTTCATATGCTCGCCAACTAGCTACATCACCTATAACTTCAAGGTGCTCTGCAAACACATCAGCTTTTTGTGATTCGTAAAAGACAGTCGGTCCTAAACCAGGACCCCAAACGAAAGTATCCACGCCTGTTCCTGCTACAGCATCTACCGTTGCAGTCGCTTGAGCTAAAGTCATTGGAGGTTCGTATATATAATAATGGTAATGCCTGGCATCATCATAAAAGATCAATTTTCGTTCACTCATATTTGACCTCACAAATTTTTTATAAAGAACCCAAAGGCTCTGGATATTTTACTAATACTTCAACGTTTTCTAATCTCGGTAAATTGGCTCCTACTAAATTTGTAGGTCTAGAATTAATCACTATACCTAGCCTATTAATTCCTTCTTTAAAAACACCCATCAAATCACTAAATTCCAGACTGACGTGAGTAAATCCAACAGTGGTTCTCCAAGCATTTTTGACAGATAAGTCTTTACCGTTAAGACTTATCTTCAATCCGTCATGAATCGTAGTATCGGATATTAGAAGCCTTAGTGTAGATCTGTGGTCAACATCTAATTTATCTGCAATATAAAAATCGACATCTGTTATCTGAGCGTTTTCACCGACATTTATTTCGGCTGGTATTTGAGAACAATATTTATAAGATTCTGAAAGTTCATCTTTTTTCTTGACCACATAATGTTTGGAAGAACCGGATATTAAACTATAATCCCCGATCGAATTTAATATATTTAATTCCTCGGCACCATGAGGCCACGTAAACCAAGGCAGATATATACCATCAGCACCTTTAGACCAATAGGATGCTGCGGCTGCTCTATAATGATCGATTGAAGCACGCACTTCAGAATTTGTCCCTATTGAAGTCTGTATTTTCCTCTGGTTGTGTAGAGAAGGATAAACTTTAGTTTCAAGATCTTTAGTTAAATTAACCAACCATTCAAATGGTAAATCAGCATCAATTTGTTGATCTTGATAAATCGTCGGAATTATAAAATCTAAACAACCTTGCTTAATCCAAGTTTCAACATCCATACCAGCCGCTAGATTACCTTCATTTGTTGGAAGAACTCTAACTCCTAATTCGATTTTCTTTCCTTTTTTGGTTGAAGCTTTAGCAACGACATTTGCAACTTGAACCATATATTCAGTCAATATGTCTGATTTTAAAGGCGCTTCTTCGTCTTCAAAAAAATGTGGCCAGAAAACCCAATCTAACTCGATACCATCTACATCATATTTGTTAACAGTTTCTTCAATCAGAGCAAATCTCTCATTTCTTACTTCTTCATAATTCCAATCGAATGCGTGTTCACCTCTTCCTTTCAAACACATCTCCGGATTATCAATACGAAATTGCCAATTGAATACGTCGTCTTTGACAGAAGGATCAGCCGGATGTGATTGTCTCAAGGAAACAAAGAATTCCACCCCTTTTTCACGAGATCTATCGATAAGGACTTTTAGTGGATCTAACCCCAAAGACTGCAGGCTTTTAATATTTTCATATGCTCTCCAAGCAGATACCTCAGGAAAAGAATCAATATGAGAACCCCAAATCTCACCGACTTCAGTGCTATGAAACATGGTCGGACCTGCACCTAGACCATAAACCAGTGTATCAACCCCTGTACCTATTATTTCATCTACAGGTTTCCACGCGTCTTCTAAGCGAAAAGGAGGATCATAATTATAGATATAATAATGACGAGCATCGTTGTGAAAAAGAAGTTTTCTATCTCTCATTTAGTAATTCCTCTAGTTTTAAGTAGGCTCCATGCAAAAAATCTTATTCAAAATCCCATAACAAGGCAGATTTCAGGAAATTTTATATCAATTCAATATCATAATCCAATCAAAAAAATAATTGATGATATTTACCTGATTATTAATTCATATATTAAAATTCTTATCATTTTAATCAGGAATAAAATACCGTCTATTATTATAAATAACAATCAATTACCATTTACCTATCAAACATTAAGGAGAGATCTAAAATGTTTATTGGTTCAGTAAAACGCGAGTGTGAAATTTGCGGTTGTGAAAAGAGTGAACATTCTAACGAGACATGTTTGTCATGCAACACTAATTTTGGAAAAACCCCGAAGCAACACCACGAATACATTGATAGCTCTTCTACTATAGAACGAATGTCTCAATACAATCTGCACCTTATGTATAGAAGTTATGGCGGGTTTTGGCTCTAAATTCTAGAGTTAAAGTTAGTTACGACATGTTACATTAGTAGCCACTATGTCAGCAGTTAGGTGCAACTTATCAAAAGTCTTAAAGTGTATAACGACTTCAAAAGCATTTTTAAGACTGATTATAAGTGTAATAACATTATTATTTTTTATTCCAAGCACCGCCGAAGCACATAGGCCGGCTTTTCCTGATGATTCCAATAAATCTGCAACCAAAGCATTTCAATTAGACGATATTGATATTTCTCAAGCTATTTATCAAATTTTAAATCAGAACGAGCAGTTATGGCTTAGCTTTGACCCAAAAAACTCAAGTACCAAAACTGCCATAATTCAATTAGGTATTCCTATATTAGAAGAAACGAAATCTTTCAGGCCGATGGTTGCGGTAGTGAGCAAAAGCTTAAACAAAATCGATTTGCCATTTGATATCCCTGATGGTTTTGGAGCGACCTTGTACGAAACACCTTCTGAAGACCAAATCAAAAAGTTCCACGAACCATTTACAAACACTGATTCGTGGATACTAATAGAAGATAAATTTGAAATAACAGAACCCAACATTCATTACATTGTAATATTCTCTAAAACAAATCAGACAGGTAAATTATGGTTTGCTACCGGCACTAGAGAAGTTTTTGGTTTATCTGCTATTTCTGATTTAAATAAAAACATATCTAAGGTAAAAACATTTCATAAACCATCAGCAATTTCTATCAGTAAACCTGCCATGAAAACTGAAGAATCTGTATGGCAAACTCGATTAAAAAATATAGACTATTTTAAATCTTCTCATATTTATTTAATCTCAGGATTAATTTTAATATTGCTAATTTTTGTTTCTGTGAAGAAAAAAACTAAATCAAAATAATGCTAATTCGATTTATTGAAAAATCCTCTAATGATTTCAAACGATATCTTTATAAACCTATAGAACCTTCTTCTATATCGTATTTCAGAATATGCTTCGGGATTTTGATATCTTGGCAAGCATGGATAATGATAGAAGAATCTTGGACTTGGACACTATTCACCCAAAAAGCGATGTATTTCAAATATTGGCCGTTTGAATTTGTGTCTCCTATGAACCCTACAATGATGATTGCAATCATAGTGGTGATGGGAATATGTGGCATATTTGTCGCATCAGGGATTTTCTACAGGTTGAGTTCTTTATTAATATTCACAATTTTCACGTATATTTTCCTGATAGAAAAAGCAAGATACGAAAACCATCTTTATTTAATTTGTTTAATTTCATTTATAATGATCTTCATCCCAGCAGGTAAACACTTAACTTTCCCCAGCATTTTTAAAACAAGAAATCCGAAAACTCTCACCTTACCTAATTGGCCACTCTTTTTATTACGGTCACAGATAGGAATTGTATATATTTTTGCAGGAATCGCAAAATTGAACACCGACTGGATTTACAGAGCTGAACCACTCACCCAATGGATGCTTACCTATAAAGGACCAGAAATAATAGAAAATTCTGTCAGCAACTCTATTACCCCATGGATAATGACTTACAGTGCAATAACAATCGATCTTTTTGCACTACCCTTATTATGTTATAAAAAAACCAGGGTATTCACTTATTTAACACTTGTCGTTTTTCATCTTTTCAATGCTCATCTTTTCGGCATAGGAATTTTCCCGTTTCTAATGATTTTATCAACCGCGATATTTTTTGATCATCAATGGATAAAAAACCTAACCAATAATATAAAAACATTCAATTACAAAAAAATATCATATTTAATAATTGGACTTGGCATAGGATATATAATAGGTTCGTTTTTACAGATAAAAGGCGAACATCCTATAGGAATAGTAGGGGCGATTGGAATCGCTATTTTTTCGTCCAATATCGATGAGCCATTCAAAAGACAAGGAAACCATGTATTCAACCCAACAAATACTTCACCCAAAACCTCGAAATCTACGACAAGAAAATTATCAGAAACATTAGTTTTGTATTCAATAATTATTTGGATAAGTTTTCAATTACTTATTCCGATGAGACATCTGGTAATTCCTGGCAATGTAAATTGGACCAACGAAGGACATTATTTCGCATGGAGAATGAAATTAAATAACAAAGAGGCAAAAGGTATTTTTACCATAACCGACAATATAAACAAAGTCACTTGGAACCTTGATCCTAGGATGTTTTTAACAGAACTTCAATATGAAACTATGCTGACCAGACCAAATTTAATACTACAGTTTGTAAGATATGTTGAAAATCATCTTAAAAACAATGGATACCCCGACATTTCAATAAAATCAGATATTATAATTTCTATGAACAGCGCACCTACGAATTCATTGATTGATAAAAATATGGATTTGACAAAAGTCTCCGACAAATGGCTAACTCATTCAAAATGGATTTTGCATGAAGAAAAAACCCGATAATAGCTCCTTTGAACAAATAACATAACTTGGTATATACTATTGAATCAAAGAAATCTAAAAACATCTGATATAAAAGATAAATGAAATATATCCGTAACATATTCACCAACTGGCATATCTTGATAATAGGATTAGCCATTGGAGCTTTAATCACCGCTGGACTCTATTTACTTATAAAACCAGAACCTGCGCCCGTGGATTCTTTAGAAAAATCCCTATTGGCTTGGGGTGGTTCTATATCGAAAGGTAGATATGATGATAATCCAGCAAGATATACCAAACTCGATGACACCTATGTGTTTCCTCTTTCATCAAAAGAGGCTTCTTCATCAGGATGGTCTGAAAATGGACAATGTGTTACAGGAATTGGAAGATATTTTTCAAACCCTGACCTGCCTAATTTATTGATTTACAACAAATCTGACGAACTGATAGGAGTATATCTGTATAGTTATGACCCTATGTCAAATCCTTGGACAAAATCCGATTCATTGGTAATACCTACGAACCTAACATTAATTGATGGTGATCACTGGTCGGTTTCACTCTATTTCCAAAACCCATCGAAAGCATGCGAACTTTAGGATAAACAATACATGCAAAACACCAAGTCAAATATCAGCAAAGAATTGATTACTGTTCTCGGTGTAGGAATAGTTTCAGGAATAATTATTACAATAATAGTTCTATATGGGCTATCAATTTCAAACAAGGTAGACCCGATTGATTTGGGTCCAATAACGATTGCTACTCTAACTTATGAAAATAACTCACAAATTCCAATTATTAGCGATTCGTTCTCATTACCGTATACCGCAGCAGAAGCTTTAGAAGCTGGCTTGGAAGACCCAATTCTATGTTCATTCGGCAGAGGAAAATATTTTCTATCTGATTCATTTTATGCCAATTCAGAGTATCTACTACTCTACAATTACAGTAACCAATTAACTGGAATTTATTTCTACACATCAAATTCGATGCCAACCCCTTGGTTAAAACTCGATGAGTTAAGAGGCGGAGGTGGAACTTTAGTCGTGGACAAAGAGCACCATGGACTCTTTGTTTATTTTAGAGACCCCAACGAATCATGCAAAGGCTCAGGTAAGTCAGCACCCGAATCTGGAACATTCCATAGGGGAACACGTTCAACTCCGACTCCGTACGTAGAGCCTACAGCTACTCCTTTACCAACGGGTTTGCTTACAACTGCTGCAACTCAACTTAGTTCAGCATCAAACCTGAAAGTAACAGTTACAACTGATCCTGAAAACATTACTGTTGCATCTGAAGCAGATATCAGTGCTAACGTATCTGGGCTATCAGATATCATAAGTAATCTAACAGAAGTAACATATGCTAGTAATACATGGATAAACAACGTTTCGTATAAAGGTGTTTCAGGTTCATATACGGTTAAAGGGCTTGATGCTTTAGTACCTGGTGCAGTTGAAGGTAATGTGGTTAAAGCGAGTGTTTGGGTATCAGATGAAGGTGCTGTAAAAAGAGTTAGGCTAGAGGGAGCACTAACAAGTGATGACCCTGATAGTGCTATTAGAACTTTTGATATTAGCGAGTAGTAGCTAACAACCTAATTGCCCTGCTAAGTCTTCAAAATCTTTAGCTATAAAATCAAAATCATATTTGTCTATATTTTCATTGTCAATGTTAGCACCAAACTCCAATTCTCTATAAACATATGCTGTTTTCATTCCTACTTTCTGAGCAGCTTCAAGATCGAATGCGTGTGCTGCTACCATCATTATGTTATTTGGGTATAATCCTAATGATTCAATCGCACTCAAATAAACTTCTTCGTCAGGCTTATAATGTTTAGAATCCTCGGCTGACAAAATAAAATCCCACGACAAACCTGAATTCTCTGCGATATCAGATAACAGTTCAGTATTTCCATTAGAAAGAGTTGCCAAAAGAAACCCTGTAGATAGTCTATTAAGTCCGTTTATAACATCCGGCCACAATATTAAACGATGCCATGCAAAATTAAAATCTCTTTTTTCTGCTTCAGTTATATAGTCAAGCTGATAATCCTCTAACAGTTCATCTAAAATTAATCTATGAAGGCCATCAATATTAGTCCAGGGTAGTTCGCCTTGTCTTACCTTGTCCATAAATGGAGTATATTGACCCCTCCATTTATCTGCAAATTCAAACCAATCTATATTATCAATACCTTTTTTTAGAGCTAAGTTCGTCCCTTCAGCATGTATACTATTTCTCCAGTCAGTCACCGTGCCAAAAATATCAAATGTTAAAGCTTTTATCTTCAAGGGTTCCCCGCCTTAGGTATATCAATAAAATTTCTTATTTATTCGAATGTTGAATTTCAAACAACAACGAATTATAGTATTTGACCACTAGGTATATGTGGCCAAGAACTCATTTCGTTAGGCAAATTAACAGCATCTGACTTGCAAATATAAGAAGATGATAATTGTGTAAAATTTGTTATTCCTAATAAGCCCATAGCTATTTTAATTTCGTCCTCCAATATCTCCAATGTTCTAATTAATCCTTTAGTACCATTAGCAGCTAACCCCCATCCCTGTAATTTCCCAATCGCAACAGCATTCGCACCCATTGCTAAAGCCTTTATAACATCACTACCTCTTAAAACACCACCATCTAGTATAATCTCTGCTTTGTTTTGCACCGCATCCACAATCTCAGGTAGAAATTCCATGGAACCTTGACCATGATCTAATTGCCTTCCTCCATGATTAGATGCCCAAACAACATCTACCCCACGATCCACAGCGATTTTGGCATCTTCTTTGGTCATTATCCCTTTCACTAAAATCGATTTACCCCATTCTTTTTTTATTTTATCTAAGAAATCCCACGTTACATGAGACCTCCAAATTGGATCTATTGGATCTTTTTGTGTTGGCCATTTATACCTTATTAGCATAGGTCGTTCCCTTCGAGTTATATAAGCAGAATCAACAGTTATACACAACGCTGTATATCCAGCACTTTTGATTCTCGCTATTTTCTCTTTAACCCAACCCCAATCTCCATGTATATACAATTGATACAATTTATTCGTTTGGTTTGTTTCAGCAATTTCTTCCAAACTTGGCTCTGTTACAGAACTAACCACATGCACAGTGCCAAAATCACCTGCTGCTTTGGTAGCGTCAGCTGCTCCTTTTGGTGTAAAAACCTGGAGTGATCCCATTGGCGCTAAAATCACAGGGATCCGCAATTTGTTTTTAAGTAATTTAACGCTGGTATCAATTTTGGAAACATCTACTAAAACGCGAGGACGAAAGGCTATCTTATCAAACGCCAATCTGTTTCTTTTCATCGTGGTTTCCGACTCAACTCCTCCCACCAAATAATTCCAAGGACCTTGCTCTAAATTTTTGCGTGCCTGTTGAATAATTTCTTGATTAGTCAAAAAATCAACATCCATTTAATCCTCCAATATTTGTAAAATCTAATAAATTGCTTAAATAAAAATAAGTTGCAATTACGTGAAAATTATAAGAAAGTCAGTACGTCTGCTGGATTGTTGACAAGTATATTTTCTATGGCCTGTTTGGTAAATCCTCGGGAATGCATGTAAGGCACTATATGTCTCAATATATAAGCATATCCATGCCCGCCATATTTGATAAGCCTGTGCTTCGTACATATATCCTGTGCAAATAATATCTTATTGCCATAACCTTCAGTAACAAGATCCAATATAGTGTCTAGCTTGGTACCATCGTTTGGATGGTTTATAGATGGATCAGCAAAATATCTAGAAATTAAAGTTTCAT
>CAZYCG010000055.1:0-9557 GCA_964645865.1 uncultured Dehalococcoidia bacterium
GGTTCAATTTTAAATAATGTGAATTCTGCGTGATGTAATTTCATCGGATGAATCTTGTTTGATTGTCATACCGTAGTCTTTTCAATGAATTCAAGCCAGTTTCCTTCCGGGTCTTGTCCGTAACATATGGTCGTAGTAACTCCAGATTCGGTTGTTCTAATTATAGGTTCAGTTACAAATTTCATCTTTTTCTCAACCATACTCCTATACATTTCCTTTAAATTTGTAACGTTGAAACATATATGTGCTGCACCGATGTAAGTGTTTGGTACATGACCGTCTTCGGTAATTTGAGGTTTTATGAATTGTACTAATTCAATTAAATGTCCATCTTCTTCTTTGCCCAAAAATACAAGGGCCCTATATGCATCTGGAATACCCGTGTGCCTACTACCTTCTGGTCCAGGGTTGGTTTTTCGGATAACTTTCAATCCTAGTACATTTTGGTAAAAATCTACTTGCCTATCGATGTTTTTTACAACAAATCCAGAGTGGTTAAATCCTGTAATCATGAAATATCCTATTATTGCTTAAGTTTAGTTATTCAAACAAAGATGGTCGTCCGAATGAGGTGGAATGTGAAGGAAGATTAAAAAGATCCTTTTGACGTTGTGTTAAATCGGCGTTTTCTGGTATTTGTGAGTAATTTCGAGTATAAGCCATATGAGCCGGGGTGTATTTGAACAATATAGAACGCCGTGGTGAATCTAATTTCCAGCTTGCTGTGCCATGAGCTAAAGCTTCAGTGAATATTATAGCTGAACCTGGTTTTACTTTTGGAACCAATACACAATCAGCTTTATCATGCATAGAAAATATAGTTTTTGGTGTAGTGAAGTTTTGTTTATGACTGCCAGGAATGCATAAGAATCCACCTTGGTCTGGGCCAGTATCAACCAAGTTCCATGAAACCACGGTAAGACCACTGCTGATTTTTTGATTTTGGACATGGTATTGCTCGGATACACTGGCATTCATGGCCCCTCCATGAAGCTCAAGTGACTTTGTTCCTTTTATCATCTGTATGCCATACATATGATCTATTCTAAAGCCATCACCAAGAATAGGTCGTAAAACTGAAAGAATTGTCGGATGATCGATTAAATTTCTTATAGGCTCGCCGTATTCTAATAGTCCTGGTTCTTTGCTGTTGCTAGCTCCAGAAAAACCAAATTCGCCGTCTGCAAATTCAAGTCCATGTGAAGAAGGTAAACGTTTGTCTAATATATCTTGAATGGTTGAAATTTCTTTAGTATTAAGAACGTTTTCTACTACGATATATCCTTGAAGATCGAAAAGATATTTATAAGTTTCAATGTCTTGTTCATTTAACTTAACCAATGTTTACCTCCATATGATTATCTTTGTCCAGGCGGAGGTGATTTAGGGAATCCTCTACCTGTATAGTCCATTCCTTTAAGCTCTAAATGTTTCAATTGTTGATCTTGGGGAGAAGCGTAGTATGCCCAAAGTTCTTTGATTAACCCGGTTTTGGAATCAAATGAATACCATTCCGCTCCTCTCAGGGTAATCCCCAATTTAGTTTTAAAATGAGTCCATTCGATTACTGCTTCATTTTTTTCTGGGTCTACAATTAAATTATCTATAGTCCAGTATGATCCTATATTTTTAACTGCTTCTATCCATCCATTAGCTATTTTAGATGCACCTATCCATGGTCCATCATACATGTCAGGAGGAAAGTAATGCACAGCATCTTTCACGAAACAAGACACCATTTTATCGTAAGAGGATTCGTTGCAGCCCTCAAAATATTTACGTATGGTGTGTTCCATAGATATTTTCTTTTCATTACTATTGGCCATTAATTACTCCAGTGATATCTGGGCATATTCAATCGTTAAGTGCCTCGATAATCATATCTGAATAAAACCTCTCTTCTACCTCTAATATGTGATTTACCACTTCCCTCGGAGACCAATCTTCTTCAGAAGGTTTTCTGTCTAAATCTGAATCATCCAGGGTTATCAATAAACTTTCTAATTTACCACGGCTTTCTTGCAATTCTTGTAAGATTTGTTGTGCTTCTGTCAATTGGATATTTAGAGCAGCTAGTGTTTTTGATAGGTGTATAGTATGTTCGATTTCGTGGGCAACCAATCGGTAAAATACGGTTCTTATTTGGAAGTTATCCCTATTGGGAACAGGCAAAGTCATTGAATCGTCAGTTACATGAGCAATCTTTTTATGAAGTTTTAATCTTGATTCTGTAAGTTGTTCTAAAAGTTCTTTTACTGTGCCCAAAGTAATTCTCCTTATTATATGGATAGCTTTTGTTTATTTGCACAGGATTATATACCAAGTGAAAATGAAATATTGCGAATATGGTATGATTTAAAAACTTATTTGCCGGTTAATATTTATTGTAAAAGGTAAACCTAATGAATAAAAAACATAAAGTGGCTATCATCGGTTGTGGAAGATTAGGCCAGCAGTATGGCATGGCATATTCGACGTATCCTGATACTGAAATCGTTGCAATCGCTGAATTTAACCCGGAAAGACGAAAAGCAGTGGGAGAACGTTTTGGAGTAAAAGCACTTTATCCAGATGCCGAATCTATGCTTAAAGAAATAGTCCCTGATATAGCAGCAGTTGTTACGCCAACTAAATGGATGAAAGAATCTGTGATTGCATGTGCTCGGGCAGGAGTAAAAGGTGTTTCTACGGATAAACCTCTAGCAGCTACGCTCTCTGATGCAGACGAAATGGTTGAAGCCTGTGAATCCAACGGAGTAATCTTTGCTGGGGGTAATTTGGCAAGGTCACATAACCATGTGCAAGAAGCAGCAAAGTGGCTGAAAGAAGGTAAATTCGGTGAAATCAAAGGTGCGCTGATATCAAATATGGGGGAACGGATATCAGGGGGAGGCGTTCAATCTATATCTGCTATACGATTATTCATGAACGGAGATGTACAGGAAGTTATATGCTGGGGAAATCCAGCTGAAACAATAAATACGAATGATGATTTAATGGGTTCAAGCGGTATATTTAAAATGGACAACGGAATAACTGTACCATTTTATGAAGGTAACATTATTGACGCTACTAATCCTAAAACAGATTTAAACACCGGAGAAATTACTCATCGGAAGATGGGATTAGATGTTTGGACAGATGATTCATTAATAAGATGGTTTTGGGATGATGTGAAGTTTTATAAAGGATTCGATGAAGCAGGGAAAAGAAAAGTATTGGATATTGAATTCACTGATTGGAAATGGAAAGAATACGGATATTTGACGAGTACTATAAGGTCTTTGATTAATGCGGTCGAGACAGGCTCTGAACTAGCTATATCAGGTCATGACTTAAGACAGGCTTTAGAAGTTGCTATAGCAATGAAATTATCAGCTCAGCTAGGAAATGTACCTGTGAAATTGCCTTTGTCTGACAGGTCACATACTATGATACCTGCGGATGGAAGATGGTTCGGAAAAGATTTGACTGGAATTCCACAGACTTATGAAGAGGCTCTTGGTTTAACTAATTAGTCAAAGTTCAATCGAGTATAAAAATTGCTATCACAAGAATAGCTACTATCACACCTATTACGATTATCGCTTTATCACCGTTTTGCATTTTTATATCTTTGATTGTATTTATATTATTAGTTTGTTAGATGAACTATCCTAGTCAAACCATATGTTTTGTGTGAGTGACTTGATTTGGTTTAAAACCACGCTGGCATGATTATAAACCTAAATAAAATGAATAATGCTACTGCGATTAATATTCGGTCTTTCCATTTCAGCCAAATGGTTTTCACTTTTTCTTTTAACCTTAAAATATCGCGACAGAATTTAAATATATAAAAATATTATAACCTTATATGCTAAACTAACCAAAATTTATCTAAGGAATACACAATGTCTGAAAAAATCAAAGTACTTATTACAGGAGCAAGCGGATTAATTGGAGGTCTGGTATGGAGAAATCTCGGAGATAAATATGAATTCAGTGGACTTAATAGAAGTTCAGTGGAGGGGATACCGAATACTCAAGCTGACATACGTGATTTAGATGCAATAATGCCGGCTTTTGACGGTGTAGATATGGTTTTACACCTGGCTAATCATACAAGCGATGTTATTGATTGGGAAAAACATTTTAATGTTGGGATATTAGGTACGAGGAATGTCTACGAAGCTTCTAGGTTAAATGGGATAAAAAGAGTGGTTCTAGGTAGTACGGGAGATACTATGACTGGATATGAAATGGAGTATCCGTATGGTGAATTAGCAGCTGGTGAACATGGTCTTTTGCCAAATGCATGGGACCTTGTAGACGAAAATCAGCCTACTAGGCCTAAGAGTCTTTACGGTGCATGTAAGATATTTTGTGAAGCTTTAGGTCATTTTTATTCTGACCGTTACAATATGTCAGTGATTTGTATCAGGCTAGGAGGAGTGCTGCCTAAAGATATTCCCACAATGCGTAGACAATATCCAGGGTACCTCTCTCATTCAGATTGCATACAGATGGTAGATTTATGTTTAAGTGCACCGGAATCGATGAAGTTCGACGTCTTTCATGCTAGTTCTGATAATAAACATAGCTGGAGAGATAATAGTCGTGCGAAAAATATACTAGGGTGGAAACCGACCGGGTCAGCAGATAAATATAAAATTGACGATCCAGGAGGATGGCATCAAGTTTTAGCAGACGGGCAGGATCTGCGTCGTGAACCTGGTAAGCCCTAAAGATAACTCCCTTGAATTATTAATTAGATTTAGCCTCTGTTAGGTGGATAAGCAGAATATCCTAAAAGATATCTGGCAGTGGGTGAATATTGTTTGGCTTGTTCTGGTGACAGTACTCGAGTGAAATCAGACCATGGCCTGATCCAAGATCTTATGTAGTAACCCAAAATTGCCCTTCTGGGTGTATTTGTAATATTTTCGCCTGATTTATGCCATGTATGGGATGTCCACATAGCTAGAGACCCTGCTGGGGCAGATAATACGATTTCATTTTCAATATCATCATAACCCCAACCAGGCTTTTTTCGGCTGAGATGACTTTTTGGTACTACGTGAGTTGCACCATTATCTACAGTGAAATCGTCGATTATCCATGCATTTTGGACTGCTAAAGGTATTTCTGGTAATGGTTCAGGCATTTGTGTTAAAGGAGCATCTATGTGCCATGCTCCACTACCTCCTGATTTTGGACCAATACTTGTCGCGCTTATATCAGATAGAACGCAATCTTCATCTAACATAGCTCTTACTAAACTTAGCAATATAGGGTGTTCTATCAACTTTTCGCATTGTTGCAGCTTAGCTGGTAAATTCCATATACGCTGAGATTTATCGTAATCGAATAGGGTAGGGACATGGAGGAAAGATTTGTTCATTTTGTCAGGTGGTAATGGCCAAGGAGTATCATGATTTAACTTTCTAGTGTGTTTTATACGATTCATTAATCTTTCACTTTCATTTTCACTTATCTTGTAAGAATTTATTAAATATTCACGTAATGATTGGTCATCTTCATCATCGTTAATATCCGAAGGATTAAACGGTTTTTCACGTTCTTGTTTAAAAATACGGTCTACAGCTTTGCTCAATACCCCGATTTCATTTGTATCTAATAGATTTTCGATAACTACGTAACCTTGTTCTTTAAGGTGAGTTATAGCTGCCTGTTCATCCAGATTATAAGCGTCGAAATTACTCATTAGATATCTCCATTTTCCAAATTGATGAAAACTGCATAGATGTTTGTTGAAATATCATACATTATTTTATTCTTGTTGGATAATTGAAGTGAGTCCTCCGTCAACTATTACCTCACTACCAGTTATGTAAGATGACATGTCAGATGCTAAAAACAGGGCTGCTTGTGCAACTTCTTCCGGTTGGCCATTTCGCTTAAGCGCACACATATTTGCTGACTTTTTTGCTTGTTCTGGAGTGATACCCAATTTTTCCCATAAAGGTGTTTCTATTGCTCCGGGTAATATTGCGTTTACTCTTATTGTTGGAGCATAGTCAGCAGCCAACGACCTTGTTAGTGCCAAAACGCCACCCTTAGCTGCTTGATATGGAGTGTTGTATGCATATCCTCTAATAGAATGTACTGAGCCAGTTATAACTATTACTCCAGATCCTTGTTTAGTCATAAACGGAACAGAATTGTATGCGAGCATCCATGTAGCCTTAAGTCCAATATCGACAGTGTCGTCCCAAATCTGTTCAGTTGTTTGTAATGCATCTACCTTTGGGTTTATAGCAGCGTTACTATGTACGATATCGATTTTGCCAAAGGTTTCTATTGTTTTGTCAACTAATGTTTTTACTTCGGCCATTTTACTAACATCAGTTTTTACAAATATTGCATTTCCCGACTTGTTATTTATATCTGTAGCTGTTTCTATTCCACCTTTTTCGTCTATGTCACCGATTACAACTTTAGCTCCATGTTCGGCAAATAAATTGGCGGTACACTTCCCAATACCGGACGAACCTCCAGTGATGATTGCAACCTTGTTGTTTAGTAGCATAAAACCTCCAATTTTAAAAAAAACAAGTATATGAATGAATGTTTATATGAATAGTGTTATCAATATCAAAATGTCCTAGATACTATTGAATTCGTGTATTTGCTCTTATAGGCTTAAATAAGCCCTGCAATTATCAATAATTCGAGATTAACCTAATATATACCGAAATGGTTACTAAATGTTAAACATAATCAATTTAAGTAAAGAATACGGGGACAATATATTGTTCTCTGATCTCTCCTTTAACGTTCTTACTGGTGACCGGATAGCTCTTATCGGTGCTAACGGTTCAGGTAAATCAACCCTTATGGATATCATCGCAAATGAAAATACTCCAGATAATGGCAAAGTTACTATTAAAAAAAATATAGCCGTAGCATATTTGAAACAAGATAATTTTCGCTTCCACGATAAACCATTATTACAAGAGGTTTTAGAAGAACCTGAAGAGGTTATAAATTTAAGACAAGAATTAACTGAAA
This sequence comes from uncultured Dehalococcoidia bacterium, assembly GCA_964645865.1. GTDB lineage: Bacteria > Chloroflexota > Dehalococcoidia > Lucifugimonadales > OSU-TB39 > OSU-TB39. The sequence continues at coordinate 7,015 of CAZYCG010000055.1, forward strand.
TCCATAATTCATTAGCTGATGAAACCGATAATCAAAAACAAAACATATTGCTAAGACGAATGTCTGAAATCAATGATTACTTTGAATTTCAAGACGAAAATAATAGTGAACATCAAGCTAAGGCAATTTTGTCCGGTCTAGGGTTTAAAGAAACCGATTTCGGAAGGTCTGTAAAAGAATTCAGTGGTGGATGGGGAATGAGAGCTTCACTGGCTAAGATATTGTTTTCTAAACCTGACGTCTTACTTTTAGATGAACCTACTAATCATCTAGATTTAGAAGCGAATTTATGGTTTGAACAATATTTGAATAATTTTAAAGGGGCAGTTGTAATAACCTCACATGACAGAGCATTTTTGAATTCAGTAGCAACAATGGTATTGGCAATTGAACCGGGCGATGTCGTATTACAGAAAGGAAATTATGACGGATATGTAAATGCTAGAGAAGAAACCTTGAGAATAAAGCAGGCTACCGCAGCTAGGATAGAAAAACAAATTGAAAAACAGATGAAATTTGTAGATCGCTTTCGATCTAAAGCAACTAAAGCGAGCCAAGTACAAAGTAGGTTGAAGGCACTAGATAAAATCGAAAAAATAGATTTGCCTAGAACAACCAAAAGAGTACGTTATTCCTTTCCTGAACCTCCTCGTAGTGGTAAAGAAGTAATCAAGCTGGATAAATTAAGTAAATCATATGGCGATAATGTTGTGTATAAAAAAGTTGATCTGGTTTTAGACAGAGGTGATAAAGTTGCTTTGATAGGACCTAACGGTGCGGGTAAATCAACTATGCTGAAGGTACTTGCAGGTGTTTTAGATTTCGATTCCGGTACAAGGCGCTTGGGTCATAATGTTGTAACAGGATATTACGCTCAGCATCTACTCGAACAGCTCAATGTTGAAAATACTCTTATACAAGAATTACAGCAGGTGTCACTATCGGCTACGGACCAAAATCTAAAAAACATCTTAGGAGGTTTTTTGTTTGGAGGAGATGACATAAATAAAACTATATCTGTTTTGTCCGGAGGAGAAAAAGCCAGGATTGCTCTAGCGAAGTTATTGATACAACAAAATAATTTGCTGTTTATGGATGAACCTACGAACCATCTTGATATTGCTTCAAGAGAAATTTTGACTGATGCATTAAATGATTACCAGGGAACGTTATGCTTTATTACTCATGACCGGACATTAATACATCAGGTGGCAAACAAAATAATAAAGGTAGAAAATGGTGCACCTATAATCTACAGAGGTGATTACGGAAGTTATTTAGCAAACCAAAGCAGTGAACCATCGACAAAACATGTTTCTTTGCCATATGAAAGACAATCGGAAAATAGACAAGCAAGCCGGAGTGATGAAAAGCAAGAACAAAGAAATCTTGAAAATAAATCAAGGAAACTTGATAAAAGAATTAAAACAATAGAATCTGAATTAGAAGCAAAAGATATTGAAATAAACAAATTAGAATCATTGTTTGCTAATCCAGAAAAAATCAGTGATCCAAAGCAACTTGCTGAATATGGTCAAAAACATAAAATTGTTCAAAAAGATCGTGATGATTTAGAAAAAGAATGGGAACAGTTATCTAGCGAACTAGAAACTGTAACAGTTGACCTTAAAGAACTGAAATCGGTTTTTACCAGTTCTAATAGCAATTGATAAATTATTTACCCCGAAAACTTAGCATCTAATTCCTGGTATTTTTGTAGATCAACCACACTTTCAAATTCGTGGAAACTAAGCATATCTTTGTATCCATTTGTAGTTGAATTAGACTTTATATGGCTAGCTAAGGATCTCATAGAATGAGCAGTAGCGAATATACTAGTAAGAGGATAAAGAATTATTCTAAATCCAAGAGATTCAAGTTCTTCTTTTGGTAGACTCGGTGTTTTACCACCTTCAATCAAATTTATAAGTAGCGGTAGATTTATTTCCTTACCGATTGTTCTGATTTCCTCCACCGTTTTAGGAGCTTCAATGAATATGACGTCAGCACCGCTTTTCTCTAATGTTTTACCTCTTTTTATAGCTTCATCAAGACTATGTGTTCCTCTGGAATCTGTTCTTGCAATAATAACTAAATCTGAATCTCCCCTCGCGTAATCTGCAGCTTTGATTTTTTCAACATGGTCTTCTAAAGGAATTACAGATTTCCCTTCCATATGCCCGCACCTTTTTGGCCAAGACTGGTCCTCTAAGATAATTGCCGCAGCACCTGCATTTATGGATTCTTTGACTGTCCTTATTACGTTGATTGGATTTCCGTACCCTGTATCCATATCCGCTACTAAAGGTATTGATATATGACTGGTGATTTTCTTTACTCTTTCTATGTTTTCAGACATTGTAAGTAAACCGATGTCAGGTACTCCTAGGGTTGATGCAGATAGTGAAAAACCACCTGCAAATAAAACATCAAACCCACTGTCTTCAAATATTTTAGCGCTCATAGGATCATGGACCCCAGGAACTATTATTGATTTGTCGCCGTTTAAAAGTTGCCTAAGTCTTGTAGATGTATTCATAGTC
>CAZYCG010000056.1:0-9322 GCA_964645865.1 uncultured Dehalococcoidia bacterium
CTGTAAATATATTAGGAGGGTCACTTGGATATTATCAAAGATGAGAAAGGGTTTGTTTTTGGATTAGTAATTACTATAGTAGCTGTTTTGTTATTGGTATTGAGTCTACTTGCTATCTTGAATCACAGTTGGGTGATGTTCTTAGTATTTTTCTTGCTAGGTTGTTTTGTTTACCCTATAACTAACAAGATAAAAAACGTATTTTTCACGAAAAAAGCTGCTTCATAAGGGATATAGCCTAATCAATCAAATAGCTTTGGCACAGTCATAGAGGTTATAGGTTCGAAACTATACCTATGGATTGGACTAGGACCATGTTTCTCGATTGCTTCGGAGTGTTTTTTTGTAAGATATCCTTTGTTACTATCGAAACTGTAAACCGGATATAGTTTGTGTTGTTGGTTCATGAATTCGTCTCGTGTTACTTTTGCGATTATAGATGCAGCAGCTATTGAAAGGCATTTTCTATCTCCCTTTATTATAGGTTTTTGTTTGATTAATATTCCTGGTAGTGTAAATCCATCAACAAGTAGCACGTCTGGAGTTTTACCCAAGTTTTCGATAGCACGATTCGTTGCAATGCTGGTTGCTTTTACTATCCCAAATTCATCGATTTCGTTAGGAGAAGATGAACCGGTAGCCATAAGACATTTCTTGTCGTAAAGAATTTCTAAGGCGGTAACACGTTTTTTGCTGCTGAGCAACTTACTATCTTTTATTAAAGTTAGCCAATCGCCACTTGGATTATTTGGAAGCGTTGCTATTCCTACTACCAAAGGACCTGCTACAGTGCCTCTACCAACTTCGTCCACGCCAGCAACTAAATTGAATCCATTGTTTAGTAATTTGCTTTCTTCTTTGTAATCAGCGTTTTGATCCAATATCACTCCAACAAATAATTTAAGTTTTACTAAACTGTTACAGTAGAAGGGGATTTTGTTTCTACTATTCCGCCTCCAACTAATTCATTGTCATTGTAAAACACTACAGCTTGTCCCGGCGTGATTGCTTTTTGTGGTTCGTCAAAATTGATTGTTGCCCAAGAATCTTCCAATATTTTTACTGAAGCATATGCTGCTTTCGAGTTATATCTTATTTTTGCTTTGACTTTTAATTCATCATCAATGTTTTTGTTTGAAATAAAATTTATTTTTGATGCCCATAATTGATTTTTATACAATAATTGTTCGCTTCCGACTTCAACCGTGTTTGTATTGGGGTCTATATCAGTAACATATACTGGATTTTCAGAATTACCGTTGAGACCTAATTTCCTTCTTTGTCCTATAGTGAAAAACTGTAATCCTGGATGCTGGCCTAATATATTTCCTGACGAATCAATAATGTTACCAGCTTTTGGGGTTAGTCTTTCTGCAATGAATTTACGATAATCATTGTCAGGTATGAAACATATTTCCATGCTGTCAAGTTTGTTTGCAATAGATAAACCGGCTTCTTTAGCAAGTTCTCTTATTTCGTTTTTGTTAAATTCTCCAACAGGAAACTTTAAGTGAGAAAGTTCTTTTTGAGTCAGTGTGAACAATACATATGATTGGTCTTTATTATCATCTTTGCCTTTTAGCAGTTTGAATATCCCGTCAGATTCTGATATACGTGCATAGTGTCCTGTAGCGATATATTTTGCATCTAAAGCTAATGCTTTCTTTAACAAAAAATCGAATTTAATTTTGTCGTTACAGGCTAAACAAGGATGAGGTGTTCTACCTCTGTCGTATTCTTGGCAGAAATAGTCTATAACATGATTTTTGAATTCTTTTTCAAAATTCATAACGTAGTGAGGAATACCAATGGTATTGCACACGCGTTTAGCGTCCTGTACATCGCTGACTGAACAACATCTTTTGCTTTTAACTCCAGGGTCATCTGAATTATCTGACCAGAGTCTCATTGTTACTCCGATAACTTCGTATCCACTGTTGTGCAGCAATAGGGCTGCTACAGACGAATCGACACCGCCACTCATAGCTACAATTATTCTTTCTTTTTTCATAATATAAGGTTAGCATAGGCTACTTAAATCCTTCAATAAAGTTTGATATCATCGTTTGATGTTTAATTGGATATAGAAAATGTTCTTTACGATTGATAGAATTAAACAAAATTATGCGGTTCAATAATCCATAAAATCAGGAGACTTAAATGGGATATGCAGAAGAAGGATCAATAGATTCAGGGTTACAATTTGAAACAAAAAGTGGATTGAAAGTTGAGACTACTGGCGTAACGGTTGAAGTGGAATCCCATGATATGTTTGTTCATGAAGTAGTAATACTTGATGGTGTAGGTAAAGGTAATAAATATTTACATAATTTGGATTCAGCGACTCTTTTAGATTGATACGTATTATTTAAATTGCAATAGTATGTTCAATTCTTAATTAACTCAATTTTAGGGATTAATTCTATTTCTTGTTATGGAGGAAATACCTTTGAAAATACTCATTATGGGATCTGGAGCGGTAGGCTCATATTTTGGAGCTGTTCTGCATAAAGCAGGTCATGATGTGTTGTTTGTAGCCAGAGGTGCTCATTTAGAAGCTATAAGTAAAAATGGATTGATTGTTGAAAGTGTAACAGCGGGTAACTTTACTATTTATCCAAAGATTACTGAGAGTATTCCTCCTGAATATAAAGCAGATTTAATCCTGTACTGCGTTAAAGGTTACCAAAATGATAAAGCGTTACAATTAATATCAACAGCTGTAGGACCACTCACATCTATACTCACCCTGCAAAACGGTATAGGAAGTGGAGACCTTTTGGCTGAAAAATTTGGTGATGAAAAAGTTTTGTTGGGCGTTACCTATATAGACGCTATGAGGCCAAAGCCTGGTTACGCTTTAGAGACGAGTAATAATAAATGTAATATTATATTTGGTGAACTGGATATAGGTGGAAATTACAGTGCGCGGACCAAAAAAATAAAGGATGCGCTGAATGTTGATGGAATTGAAGTTGAATTAGCTGAAGATGTTCTTAAGTATGTTTGGCAGAAATTCATATATATCTGTGGATGGAGTGGAATGATGTCAGTGACAAGGAGTCCGATGTCAGCGATCATGGCTGTACCTGAGGCAAGACAAATGACGATTAATGCTATGAATGAAGCGTTAGAGATCGCTAGAGCTAAGAATATTAGTATTCATGAGAGTTTTATGAGTGAAACGATTGAATATTTTAGTCATGTGGGAGATGATTCAGTTTCTTCAATGCTATTGGATCTACTTAATGGTAATCCAATAGAAATCGATGTTATAAATGCCGCTGCAGTAACTATGGGTAATGCTGAAGGAATTCCAACTCCTGTAAATAGCTTTATAACTAATATTTTACGTGTATATCATTCTAAAGTGATTTCAGAAATAAACAAAAAATGAAAATAAATTTAAAAGGAGAACAGATGTCATATTTTATAGACACATCAGATATCGAGCGGAAAGAAGCTGCTCCTGGTTTGGTAATCAGAACTTTTTATGGGGAACGACTTATGATTAGTTTAGTTGAGAGTCCTCCACATGCATCACCACCGCCACACTCTCATCCCGACCATGAACAAGCTGGAATGGTGTTAAGTGGTGAATACGAGATGACAATAGGCGATGAGAGAAAATTACTCAAGCCAGGAGATGCATACGTGATTCCTCCTGGAGTTGAACATTGTTTGCATGGACTTGATGGACCTGCGGTTGCAATTGACGTTTTTTCTCCTCCAAGAGAAGAGTACAAAATAGAAAATATGTAAATTAAAAAACCCCCTGGAACAATTTTAGGTTCCAGGGGGTTTTATTCATCTAATGATAAACCCTACATTATTTTTGAAGGTGTAATTCTATCAAGCTCCAAAACGTATTTTAGCTACAGAGTCTGTATAGTCAACTCCCTTAGTAGCCCAGAATATAGATGCGATTTCATCAACTGAATCAACAAGTTTGCTAGCAGAATTTGAGTCTACATTTTGTTTGTTACTAGCAGCTAATTTTGTCGTGTTCCATACCTTTGTATGTAAATCTGGGTATTTCTCTAAATGCTCTGGTTTAAAATAGTCGTGCCATAGAATATCAATTTCGTGTTTGACCAATTCAGCATGTTTTTCTTTGGCAGCAATAAACCTGTTTAAGGAATTAGCGTCAGAATTATTATCTAGAGCTTCTATTTTTATAGCCATCTTATGTACTGTTTGAGCTGCTATTTTTGCTGATATCGGATCGTAGATTCCGCATGGTATGTCACAATGAGCATGTACACTTTTAACTTTTGTGATTTTATTTATTAGATTATTAAAATCCATTTTAATCTCCTTAATATGTTTTTGTTATTCAAAATGAAGATTAACAACAATTTACTTGATAAAACAAGTCCTGATTATAGAAATATATAATTAGGTTTGAATTAATTAGTTCATTGTTTCTCATGTGAAAATTTATACGTCGATATGTTATCTTTTAAAAAGTTGAAGTTGCTGTTACTCTCAGCAGTAATAATGGTGTTAAATTGAGTTTTTTAAAAGGATTTGATTTTTACAAAGTTGTAGGGCATAGTATGGAACCGTTTCTTTATGAAGGGGCGTTCATATTGTGTTCTAAAAACCTTGATAATTTAAAAAGGAGTAATGTTGTAATATTCAATAATGGATCTGATAGGACTTATGAAATTAAACGGATTATTGGATTGCCGTATGAAAAAATCGAGATTGTAGATGGGCTTTTATTAATCAATGAGTGTAAATCTAGATATGATTCATCATTCAAATTCCCATTAAATTTTTCAAATGAGACAAAGCAATGGAAATTGGCAGAAGATCAATATTTTGTAATCGGAGATAATACTCTTCACAGTACCGATAGTAGAGCTTATGGCCCAATAACTAAATCACAGATTTCATCGAAATTTATATGCAAACTTTGGTGAATACGAGATAAATAATATTGGTTAAGAAAGGTTTGATTAAATACTAGGCTAATATGTATGAATGATAATTTGAGGTCAGCTCAACAGCAGCTATTGCAAGAAATAGATGGAAGTATAAGCGATAAATCCATTTTAAAAATATTGAGCAAGGTTCCACGACAAATGTTTGTTCCCCGAAAACATTATTATTCTGCATATGAAAATGTACCTTTGCCAATAGGGGATGATCAGACAATATCTCAGCCTTTGATTGTATGTATTATGATTGAATTACTTGAGTTAAAATATACTGATAAGGTTCTTGATATAGGTTCTGGAAGTGGTTACCAAACTGCTTTTTTAGCTGAGTTGTCTAGTAAAGTGGTTGGTGTGGAAAGAATAAAGAGACTAGTTGATAGTAGTAAACAATGTATATCAAAGCTCGGGTATAAAAATGTTGAAATATATCAGGCGCAACAAGAGCTTGGTTACCCTGAATTAGCTCCTTATGATGCGATTATTGTAGGGGCTGCGGCTCCTAAATTACCTTTGCAGTTAATCGATCAATTATCCCCGAAAGGACGGTTGGTGGTTCCGGTAGGGGATAGAAAAAGGCAGCAAATAGTTAAAGTAGTTAAAACTGAAAAATCATATCAACTTAGCACTTATGGCGATTGTAGATTTGTGCCGTTAATAGGCAAAGGGGCATGGAGAGATTAAATTATATTGATAATCAATATCAATTCGTGATTTATTTATGATACTTAATATATAGTTCAAATATATAATTTGTTTTGGCTTATAATATTGGTCGAGGTTTTTGACGGATGAAATATGAAGTTGTTATCGGTCTGGAAGTACATAGTCAGCTATTGACTGTCAGTAAGATGTTTTGTTCATGCAATTCGCAATATCAGGGTTTAGAACCTAATACAGTTGTATGTCCAGTCTGTATGGGTATGCCGGGAACACTTCCGGTAGTGAATGCAAAAGCAGTGGAATTAGCTATAGCGACCGGTTTAGCTTTGCAATGTGAAATAGATCAAGGAACGAAATTTGACCGTAAGAATTATCCATATCCTGATTTGATGAAAGGCTACCAGATTTCACAGTATGATAAGCCTATTGCAAGGTGTGGAATTTTAGAGGTCAAAGTAGATGGATTGACGAAGCCTATAAGAATAAATCGTGTTCATATGGAAGAAGATGTGGCCAAATTATCGCATAGCCAAGGTGGAGGAGAATCTTCATATAGTTTATTGGATATAAATAGAGCTGGTATACCTTTAATGGAAATAGTAAGTGAGCCTGATTTACGAAGTCCCGAGGAAGCTAGGTCATATTTGATTTCCTTGAGAAGTATATTGCAATATATTGGTGTTAGCACAGCTAATATGGAAGAGGGTAATTTTCGGTGTGATGCCAATATAAGTTTAAAAGAGTTTAGTGATAAAGAACTAGGGTCGAAAGTAGAAATTAAAAATATGAATAGTTTTAAAGCGGTGTATGAAGCTCTGCAATACGAAATAAAGAGACAGACTAAGCTAAAAGATTCAAATGAAAGGATTATGTCAGAAACTAGGGGTTGGGTAGAAGAACAGGGTGTTACTGTTTCTCAAAGATCTAAAGAAGAGATAGCAGATTACAGGTATTTTCCCGAACCGGACTTGCCCCCATTAGAAATAGATTCGACTTTAATCACAAGTATAAAAGATAAATTACCCGAGTTGCCAAATATAAAGAAAGCCAGGTTTATTAGTGAATACAAGTTAAGTGAATATGATGCGGATATGATTATTGCATCTAAGCAAATCGCTGAATATTTTGAATCTGTTATGTTAACTAAGGTTTTAACAGAAGATCAAAAAGTTGGTTACGGAAAAAACTTAGCTAATTGGATAATAGGGGATATATCCAAATTGTTAGATGAAACAGGTCAAGATGTATCTTCCCTAAACTTTACTCCTGAACACCTTTTTGAATTAATTGAATCGATAATAACAGGCAAATTTAGTAACGCGATTGGGAAAAGGATATTTGTGGAAATGACCAAATCAGGAAAAAGTCCTGGTGAAATAGCAGAATCTCATGGATTAGTACAAATTTCAGATGTTTCTTTGATTGCAAAAGTGATTGATGATGTTATTGATAATAATGTTAAATCTGTTTCCGATTATTTAGAAGGCAACTTAAATGTTTTAAGATTTCTTGTCGGCCAAGTAATGAAAGAAACAAAAGGTAAAGCCAACCCTCAGAAAGCTACTGAACTTTTGCAAGAAAAACTAGAATCTTTAAACAATAGATAATTTGTTGAGTTTTTTATGTTGAATGAAAAATCTAAAATCAAGTCTCGCAGAGCTAAACACGTAAGTCTCTTGTACAAATTATTTTACTTTGGTTTGGGAATAAAGAGATGGTTATTATTAGGCTTGATCGGTATCATGATCTGTTCTTTAGGAATTGGGTTTATTATTAAAAACATATTTGATTTTGTTATGCCAGAACTTTTACCTTGGCATTGGGAAGGTGTGATTGTTTCAATGATTGGTTTAGCTTCCATTGGGTTTGCAGCAATTGGGTTGTATAAATCTCTTAGCCCAATACTTTTCTCGTCTTTGGGTATAGACCAAGTGACTAATACTGTATATGTACGGAGAGCACGAAGCAAAGGTCCAAGAATTGTAGCTTTAGGTGGTGGTACTGGTTTGTCTGTTGTTTTAAAAGGTTTGAAAATTTATTCTGATAATTTATCTGCTATTGTAAGTGTTGGAGATGATGGAGGCAGCTCTGGAATATTGCGTGAGCAATTAGGTTTAATACCACCAGGAGATTTTAGGAATTGTTTAGTAGCTTTAGCTGAAGATGAATCATTAGTAGGCAAATTGTTCCAATATCGATTTTCCCAAGGTGAAGGACTGCAAGGACATAGTTTTGGGAATTTGTTTATAGCAGCGATGGCAAATATAACAGGAGGATTTGATCAAGCTCTAATAGAATCGAGTAAAGTTTTATCTGTTAACGGCAGTATTTTGCCTGCAACTTTAAGTCCTATAGAATTGATAGCTGATTTAGGAAATGGATCTATTTTACGGGGAGAATCTAAAATTGGTGGAACCGGTGATAGTATAAACAGGTTATCAATCGATCCAGCAGAGGTTAAAGCATATCCTAAATCTATAGATGCTATATATAATGCTGAATTGATTGTGTTAGGGCCGGGTAGTTTATACACAAGTGTTTTACCTAGTTTATTAGTATCAGAAATTAAAGAAGCGGTTGCAAAATCTAATGCATACAAAATATATGTGTGTAATGTTGCGACACAACCTGGTGAGACGTCAAATTATGGAATAGATGAACATGTGAGTGCTTTGGTTGACCATACAATGGAGGATTTTGTGGATTGTGTTATTGCTAATGATTTAGTAGGAATCGAATCTGAATCAATAATATCTAATATACCCCCAGGGCCTAGTCGGGTGAATGGTATAAATGTTGTCTATGGAGATATTATTGATGTTGAAAACAAATACAGGCATGATCCCAACAGTCTAGCGGATCTTATAATAAAGGTGTACCATAATTCGAGATAAAAGATTTAAGGGTAATACTAGTGGAATTAAAATCGATTATTAATATCATTCAAATAATCATAGCTATACTTCTAGTTATAGTTGTTTTAGCTCAGGTAAAAGGGCAGGGCACAAGTTTATTTGGCCCAGCTGAGAGTTCATATAGAACATATCGTGGAATAGAGAAATTACTGTTTAATATGACTATAGTTTTGATGGTTGTCTTTATAGTTTCAGCTATTTTATTTAACAGACTTACATCGTAGTTTTTTAGTAAAGGGCACTATTTGAGTTTCCAAATAGTTCCAGAGGGTGTGTCCTCTAATAAAATTCCAGACTTTTCTAATTCTAATCGGATTTTGTCTCCGGTTTCGAATTCTTTTAATATGCGTGACTTATTTCTAGCTTTTATTAAAATATCTATTAGAATTGATTGGTCATTAATGAATTCGCCTATTTCATTTGATTTGTGTTCGATTTCAAAAGATTGATTTGTAAATGAAGTAGTATTTATTGCCTCTGATTTGACGATATCAGCTAATTCATGCAGCCCAGTTTCTAATAAATGTTTATGGATCTTACGAATAACTGGTGTAGCATTTATATTTGAGATATCTTGTTTTTGGTTAGTAGATTGGATGTTGAGTCCTAAGATAGAGGCTAGATTTATTAATGTGGATTGAGCTTTAGATACGTCTACCCTTATTTCTTTTGACCTATTTATTTCTCTTGCTAAATCAAAAAGAGAAGCTATGGCCCGAGGTGTGTTAATATCATTATCCATTTCAACAATGAATCTATCTTCATATTTTTTTGAATCCATTATTGAAGTTGGGTTATCAA
>CAZYCG010000057.1:0-9176 GCA_964645865.1 uncultured Dehalococcoidia bacterium
TACTCGAGTGATGCTGATGTGAATGAAGCAATAATTGCAGCCGATAAAGCTGCAAAAATTTGGAGTGGAACACCTGCACCCCAAAGAGCAGATATTTTATTCAAAGCTCATCGGATAATGCGAAATAGATTTGATGAGCTAGCAGAAAGTATTACCTTAGAGGAAGGTAAGTGTATAGGAGATGCGGAAGGGGAAGTAAAGAGGTCGCTGGCAGTAATCGAATTTATGGCTGGAGAAGGTCGAAGAATGCATGGATATACAGCGCCTTCAGAATCACAAGGTACTTTGGATTATACATATAGGAAGCCTTTAGGGGCGGTTTCTGTAATAACACCATGGAATTTTCCGCTAGCTATCCCGGCTTGGAAAATTGCACCTGCTTTGGTATGTGGAAATACTGTAGTATTTAAGCCTGCTTTCTCTACTCCAATTACTGCGATAAAGTTGGTCGAAATTTTTGAAGAAGCAGGATTACCTAAAGGAGTTTTAAATATAGTAACCGGTTCTAGTTCAGATATAGGTAGTCATTTTGTGGAAAATGAGATTATAAAAGGAGTGTCCTTTACCGGTTCTACTGAAGTAGGTACAGAAATCAACAAGATGGCTTCAAAATCCCTAGCCAAGGTTCAATGCGAAATGGGTGGTAAAAATGCTGTTATTGTAATGGATGACGGTAATCTCGAGAAGGCTCAAGAATCTATTTTACAGGGAGCCTTTGGTTCTTCTGGACAGAGGTGCACTGCTACTAGCAGGGCAATAATTCATCAAAATATTTTTGATGAATTTGTAAAGAAACTAGTTTCAGCTACTAATAAAATTTGTGTAGGAGCTGGATTAAATAGAGAATCAGACATGAGTTGTCTTGCAAGTAAGGCTCAGCTTAATCAAATACAAGAATATGTAGATATAGGTTTAAGTGAAGGTGCAACACTGTTAACTGGTGGCAAAAAGATTTCGAATAAAGATCTTGAGGACGGGTATTTTTTTCAACCAACAATATTTAAAGATGTTGAAACAAATATGAGAATAGCAAAAGAAGAGATATTTGGACCAGTCTTAACGCTATTCAAATGCCAAGATATAGAGGAAGCTATTGCGATTTGTAATGACAGTGAATTTGGACTTTCATCTTCTATTTATACGGAAAACATACACAAAGCTTTTACTTATATCGAACAAATAGAAACAGGAATAATCCATGTTAATTCGCCAACATTGGGCGGAGAGGTTCATATGCCGTTTGGAGGGATAAAGGCGTCTGGGATTGGCAACCGTGAACAAGGTTTAGAAGCAATTGAATTTTTCACTGAAATAGTTAGTGTTTATATCAGCCATTAGAAATTGAAGGTTTATAATTTGCTTTTAATAATCTCAAGTTTTTGAAAACTACGTACGCTATCTTGCTCGCAACCCAGCGATTTTAGATTAGTCCAAGAAACTTCTGACAAATATAAATCGTTTTTCGAGTCAATTGATATACCATGCGGGGCAATGAATTGTCCTGGTTTCAAACCAAATCCAAGAGAACCTAATGTGGCTAATTTAACCCCTTTTGTATTTAATATCGTAATCCTTGGCCCTATATTGGGCATATTTTGGTTAACGGATAATCCACTTCCAAGTTCTCCTATATAAACGAGTTGTTCGTTACTTATATAAAGGGCACATGGCCGATGTAAATTATTCCATTGAGTCTGATAGTTACCATTTTTGTCAAATATTTGTACTCTGTGATTTTCTCTATCTGCAACATAGACATAGCCCTCTTTGTCAGTCGCGATATTATGCACGATATTAAATTGACCGGGGTCTGTCCCGGGTTCTCCCCAAGAAAATAGCAATTTTCCATCTGGGCTATACTTGTGAACTTTTGAATTCCCATATCCATCAGACACGTATATTTCATGGGTTTTAGGATCAAAAGCAATGTCTGTGGGACGATTAAAAGGAAGGCCACTCTGATATTGTGTTGCGTTATCAGGATTGCCTAAGGTCATCAGCACTTCTCCTTGGAGTGTGCATTTACGAATTGTATGATCCCCATCATCTGCGCAAAAAATCGTGTTGTCTGGTGCCAAAGTTAAGCCGTGTGGTCTGGTAAAAATGGTTTCTCCCCAAGAAGATTTAAAATTACCTAACCGATCAAAAATAATTACTGGGTGATCACCTCTATTGAACACATAAATATTATCATTGCTATCGGCTATTACTCCTGCGGTTTCTTTCCAATTAAAACCATCGGGTAGTTTTTCCCAATTCTCATTAATTTTATACTTAAAATTGCCTGAGCCAACTATTACATCGTTCACCTTGATATCTCCTCCAGCAGATCACTCTTTTATTTCGATTTGAGCCAAGTCTTCTAGAAAATTTGCTATAGCAGAATGATCTAGGTCCCCTTTTCCTTTATTCATCAAAGATCCTATCATTTGTTGTATCAAGCTAGTCACTGGTAAAGGAACCCCTAACTCTTTACCGGTCAGCAATGCATTATGTAAATCTTTTTGATGTAGTTTTATTCTAAATCCAGGGTTAAAATCACCGGTTATCATCATAGGTGCTTTTGCATTTAGTACAGTGCTTCCTGCAAGTCCTCCCTTTATCGCATTGAATACTGTATTAGGGTCCAGACCCGCTTTTTTTGCAAGAACAAGAGCTTCTGAAACGGCTTCGATGTTCGCTGCGACTATTATTTGATTTGCTAATTTAGTGGTGTTTCCTGCTCCATAATTCCCGCATAACACCACACTGCTGCCCAAAACTTCAAATATAGGCTTGCATTGCGTGAATATATTTTCTTTGCCGCCTACCATTATTGCTAAACTACCATCTATAGCCTTTGGTTCCCCTCCGCTAACTGGAGCATCTAAAAAATTGACGCCATTTGCCTCGCACATATTAGCAATTTTTTGAGATACTCCGGGAGCAATTGAACTCATGTCAATGATTATTTTGCCGGCAGATGCTCCTTTAAGCACCCCACTATCTCCTAGTATGGCCTTTTCTGAGTCTGCTGAATCAGGAACCATCGTGATTATGTATTGGCTGGATTCCGATATTTCTTTTCCTGAATTTGCTTTGGTGCAGCCATATGCTACAAGTTCATCAACTGCTACTTGGTTTATGTCAAAAACTGTCAACGAATATCCAGCGTCGATAAGATTTTTGGCCATCGGTTTACCCATTATTCCCAAACCAACAAACCCTATTTGAGTTGTAGTCATACTAGTCTCCTTATCATCTGATTAGTAAAAAACAAATATTTTAATATAGGATTATTGTTAAGGGAGTCTTATTCGTCAAGTCACTATTAACGTAAAATTTGTTATCTAAAATAGTTCAATTTGATGATATATAAATAATTTTACAAAATTTTAAACATGCAGAAATCTCATGATATATTACCGCAGTCGGCTGTGGTATCATTTCGAAACGGTATATTTACAATGGGGTCTTTCAAAATTAATTTTGTTTAATATCAGTGTTTAAAAAGGTTAAATGTTTTTATGGATATCAGGGAATATATAGAAGAGAAGGAAAAGCGATTATCTCCCCATGCTACTAAATCCTTTGCTACCAGTGGTCGCAAACATCCTGAAGATTTAGATTCAATTAGAACCGAATTCCAAAGAGATAGAGATAGGATTATTCATTCAAAGGCATTTAGAAGGCTCAAGCACAAGACACAAGTATTCATTGCTCCTACGGGTGACCATTATGTTACTAGGTTAACGCATACATTGGAGGTGTCGCAAATAGCTAGGACTTTGACTAGGGCCTTAAACTTAAATGAAGATCTAAGTGAGGCAATAGCGCTAGCTCATGATTTAGGACATACTCCTTTTGGCCATATAGGCGAAGCGGAATTAAATGAATTACTTCCAAATGGGTTTAGGCATGCGGACCAAAGCCTAAGAACGGTTGATTTAGTTGAAAAAGAAGGGAAAGGATTGAATTTAACTTGGGAAGTAAGAAATGGAATAGTCAATCATTCCAAGCCGAAAGGCGATTTTTTAACGGAGCAAATTATACCTGACATAACCCTGGAAGGCCAGATTGTTCGTATTTCAGATGCTGTTGCATATCTCAACCATGATTTGGGTGACGCGTTCCGTGCAGGTGTTTTATCTCCTAGTGAAATTCCTGAGGAGATAATTGATGTGCTTGGCGACACACATGCTAAGAGGATAAACACGTTAGTAAATGATTTAGTATCAACTAACGATAATATATCTGGGTTTAGGGACAGTGTTAGTTTATCTAAAGTACAAATACAAATGAGTGATGCAGTAAAAAAAGCGATGAATGAGCTTAGAGATTTTATGTTTGAAAGAGTATACGAGCCTGAGGATATAAGTGAACAAGGAAATGCTGCTAGAAGAATTGTTAGAGCTTTATACGAACATTTTGAAAAAACACCTTCGGCTGTATTGGAACATAATAATGAAAATGGTTTGACAGTAGTAGATTTTATCTCGGGTATGACAGATTATTATGCTGTAAGATTGGCTGAAAGCATAAAGCCCGGCTTAACGATTGGCATAGAAAAAGGTAGAGGAATTAATATTTGAGCAGCATTAATTTTAAACAAATACAAGCTAAACTTTCGATGGTCGAATTTCATGTCAAAAGCATTCAAAGTGACATCGATGGAAGGCATTTTGAGGATTGGAATGCGGAAGCAAGTCAAATATGGAAAGATATTTTTCGTGAAATTTCCTCTATGGAAGATTCTGATAGAACCGAGGCTCTTGAGTTGATTAGGGAGCAATGGATGGAGTATTTAAAACATTTTGCATCCATATAGATATGATGCGAAAACAGATATATTTAAGGAGAGGGTTGTGAATAATAGTGAAGCAAAAGACCCACAAAAATTGATAGTTGGTTATGCTGAACAGTCTTCAGCTTTGGCTCATAGCATATCAGTAAAATTAGAACGCACGGCAGAAACCACCATAACTTCGAAAGAATCCCTTAATTTAGCTTCTGACCTTTCGCATATTTGGGCCTCTTGTAAGGTGGTTGATAATCAGATTCAAGAGTTTTGTTCATCTGAAAATGGTCAAGATGAAACTATTTTGATTGAAATGTTGACGAATCTAGAGCATGTTTATTCGCATGCATTAAGCTCAATGAGGATTTTGTCTAAAATGATGAAAATCAACGGTATTATTACCGAAACAGAGTCTTAGATGTAACATATCTTAACTGCCTTTCAAATTAAAAGGACGAAATTTGGAATCGATAGATTTAATAAAACAAAGATTAGATATCATCGACGTTGCATCTGATTATTTAAAACTTACTAAGGCAGGTAGCAATCATAAGGCATTATGTCCGTTTCATACGGAAAAAACTCCGTCGTTTATTATAAATCCCGAACGTCAGACTTGGCATTGTTTTGGAGCCTGTGGTGTGGGCGGGGATGTAATAGAACTAGTAATCAAAATAGAGAAAATCAATTTTTCTGAAGCTTTGAAGATTTTGGCTCAAAGAGCCGGAGTTCAGCTGAATAATAATAGTGGTCCAGATAAAAACTCTAGGCTTTATGAAATTAATTTCGAAGCATGTGAATTTTATAAAGCCCAACTTGAATTACCAGAAGGGAAAAAGGCTAAAGAATATATTGATAAACGTGGTATTAACGATGAGGCATCAGAGACGTTTGAATTTGGATTTAGTTCTTACACTAATAGCAACCTCGTTAGCAAATTAACCTCTATTGGGTTCAAAGAAATTGAAATAATCCAGTCTGGATTAGCAATTAAAAGGGAAAATAATCAAGTTAGAGATTTTTTTTATGGTCGTTTGATGATACCGATAAAAAATTCTAATGGTAGAGTAATTGGATTTGGTGCAAGAGTTCTAGATGATACTAATCCGAAATATATTAATACACCATCTACTCCTATTTTTGACAAAAAATCGGTCTTATTCGGGCTTTCAGTTGCATCTAAGGGAATTAGAGATGATAATTCTGTTGTAGTTGTGGAAGGATATTTGGATGTTATAACCGCCTACCAGTTTGGATTTAAAAATGTCGTTGCATCTATGGGTACTGCTTTAACTGCTAATCAAGTAGGTAGCTTAAAATCCCGAACCAATAATTTTGTTTTGGCTATGGATTCAGATAGTGCAGGTAGAGAAGCTGTACTAAGAAGTTTAAGAAACACCTATCGTGTTTTTGAAAGACAACTTGGGCAAAAATCTGAAGTTAATTTATCTGTTGTGCTGATGCCTAGCGGTAAAGATCCGGATACTCAAATAAGAAATAATTTATCTGAATGGAAAAAAAATATCGCGAGCCCGGTACCTTTTGTGCAGTTTGTTATTGATAGCATTATTGAAAAATACGATATAAATTCCTCATCCGGTAAAGGGCAAGTAGTGGGCGAGATTGCTCCACTTATTACAAATATGGTTAATCCTTTTGAACAAGATCATTACATAGATTTATTAGCGGGTAAGTTAACTGTTAAAAGAGAAATCGTTGAATCGGCTTTAGCTAAATCAATGACAGGTTCTGCACGAAAAAGACAAGCTTTGAAAAAAAATACTAACCAAAATAAGGATAAATCGTTATATTCTGAGATTACTCCGAAGGAAAACTGGATAGAGGATTACACTATGTCGGCTTTGTTAAAAATGCAAGATAAGAGTAATTCTGATATGATTAATTCGGAATATTTTAGGCGTACAGAGAACAGAGAGATATACTCTCTATGGCAGAATTTAAGTGAAACCGATGAATTGGGCGACATCATTTCGGATCAATTGGAAGCTCATTACCGATACTTATTGAGCATACAAGAAAACATTCCTGATTTCGGTGTGAATAAAGAAGGTTTATTACAATTATCTAATCGTTTAGAACATAGGCATCTACAACATTTACAGCGAGACATTCTTTCATCTAGTGAAGATATTCCTTCAAGGGAAATAGAGGATTCTGTCATTAAATTGAATGAAAGGATTAAACAAATAGATGACAGAAAATATTTGCAATAAATAAACTAATAAATAAGGAAGCTAATATGCGTGACAATCCCAATGATAGCGTTAAAAATATACTCGGTCCTGAGATAGAAAATGCATCGCGTTTAGAAATGGCAAATCAAGGTGATGAATTTGAAGAAGGACAAAATATATCTAGAAGTTACGAATACGTTGATGAAACAGATATTGGAGAAGATTCTGTAGAATCAGAAAATTTTGATGGAGATGATTCGGAAGCTGCTGAGCCTTCAGAATCGGAACTTGAACTTGCCAAAGATTGGAGCCAAACGCTTGAGGTTACTTCAGAACTAACAGATGATCCAGTGAGGATGTATCTCAGAGAAATAGGTAGGGTGAATTTGCTTAAAGCTTCAGAAGAACGCATGTTGGCTAGGGCAATGGAAGCTGGAAAGTATATTGAAGATATTAAATCTAAAGCAGTTGAATCTGGAATAGGTAAAGTTTTATTTAGTGATTTTGTTTTATTAATTCTATCGAAAATTTCGGAATCTTCAAAAATTGCGGAGATTGTAGAAGAATTTCGGCAAAAGTCTGCAAAAAACAGCAAGTCCAAGAAAAGTAAAGATACAGATAAAAAAATCGAATCGTTGACGGATTATATATATGATCCTGATATAAGGAAATTGATCGACAATGAAATTTCACTAGAATTAATAGAAGTAACTCAAAAAAAGATGAAATTAACTGAGGAAGAAGCGAAAGCAAAATTAGGAGAATTTTCGCTGAATACTAGATTGCTAGGTGATTGTGCAAAATTGGACAATAGTGAAATGCAGCCTCCTTCCCCACCTATTAATTTAATAGATTACGGCAAAAAACTTGATATTGAAGAATTGAGTAAAATGATTCAATCAGGCCAATTCATAGAAGAACTAAAACAATTTGATTTACTGTTTGAAAAGTATTATTCAGAAGTGGAAAGTCAAGGGGAATTGGCACAAAGTCATTTGGCTGAAGCGAATTTGAGGTTAGTGGTTAGTGTGGCAAAGAAATATATAGGGAGAGGCATGTCTTTGCTGGACTTGATTCAAGAAGGTAATATTGGTTTGATTAGGGCTGTAGAGAAATTTGATTACAGAAAAGGATATAAGTTTAGCACTTACGCAACTTGGTGGATACGCCAGGCTATCACTAGAGCGATTGCTGATCAGGCAAGGACAATAAGGATACCTGTACATATGGTTGAAACCATAAACAAATTATTACGTGTCAGTAGAAGGTTGATTCAAGAGTATGGAAGAGAACCTACAAGTGAAGAAGTTGGTTCTGGAATGGAAGTTGCTCCTGATAAAGTTAGAGAAATCGTAAAAATATCTCAGGAACCAGTCTCTTTAGAAACTCCTATTGGTGAAGAGGAAGATTCTCATCTTGGGGATTTTATTGAAGACAAAAATGCATTAGCTCCACCAGATGCCGCATCTTATCAATTATTGAAAGAACAAGTTGAAGATGTTCTAGAAACATTGAGTGAACGAGAAGCTAGGGTTCTCCAATTAAGGTTTGGGCTAGAAGATGGAAGGAATAGAACCTTAGAAGAGGTTGGTCATGATTTTGGTGTTACTCGCGAACGAATCAGACAGATAGAAGCTAAGGCTTTACGGAAATTAAGGCATCCAAATCGTTCCAAAAAACTAAAGGATTTCTTGGACTGAAGAATTTTAGATCTAATTATTTAATTGGATGATGTAAAAATGTTCAATGAAAACTAAAATAGCAGTTACCAAGACAAGTGCACAAACTTTTATTGATGATGCTGACCGCAGTTTAAACAGTGCGGGGATAAGTGGATGTTTCGATCCTAGCCGGCAAACGTTATTAAAAGTCAACATTTCATGGCAGTATTACTATCCTGCCTGTTCAACTACTCCATGGCAATTAGAGGCTGCAATTAATTCATTAAGAGGTCTTGGATTCGATGATTTGTTGTCAGTTCATAATGGAACCGTAGTTGTGGATCCTGTCGAAGGTGCACGAAACAACAAGCATGTTAATGTTGAAGATAAACACAAAGTACCAAATATTTTTTTGGATTTCCCCTCAACTAAATGGGTGATTTATAAACCAAAAAGTAAATTATTAGCTTTGGATAAAATATTTCCCGATGGAATATATATCCCTGAAGTTTTGATTGGCAAAAATGTTTTACATTTACCAAC
>CAZYCG010000058.1:0-9052 GCA_964645865.1 uncultured Dehalococcoidia bacterium
TGAACTTCTCTAATTGTAATCTCTACATCGTGTAATTCATCAAAATCTCCTGACCAATGAATAGGTAATGTATCTTTAACTCCTAATAAGGATGGCGTATTCCGTGGTCCGTCAGAAAATCCCAACCAAGTCCGCGAATCCATCATTCCATCAAAATGACAAGTGGCGCATGATATCCAGTTATCAGTACTAAGTAAAGGTGACTCAGACGAATTGAATATTCGTTTGCCCTCAAGAACATCCTCATTTAATGGTATATTTGTCAAAATAACCTCATCGGAAACTCTCAATGTACGTGTATCAATCACCGATAGAGTTCCGTCCAGTACATTATTTACAAAAACATTAGCACCGTCTTCGGTAATAGCTATACCTCGCGGGTTTGCCCCAACTTCAATATGAGCCTTACCTTTATTGGTATCAAGATCAATTACAGAAACATTATTACTACCGGCATTGGCTAAATATATGGTTTTATCATCTGGAGAAAGAGCAACCGCGAATGGCATATTTACAGGTTCATCTGCAGTATCTAAAGTAATTCTCTCAGAATTTAACAGCGTAAATTGAGATAGATTTACAACATTAACCACAGGAAAAACAGTCGTATCAAAAAGCAAAGCTTCATTAGTAACGTTTGAACGAGTTTGAGGGATATAAGCTTTGGAGGCATCAGAATTTAAAGATATGAATTGTGAAAGGTTTGTATCACGCCCTGTAGAAATCCTTTGAACCACGGTAAAGGTAATTAAATCGATAACACTAACGCTTCCAGAAGAAAAATGAGTGACAAATAATCTTTTTCCAGTAGAATCTAATGCCATAGCTGAAGGGAATTCATCAACATTGACATTGTCCACAACATGGCCAGTAGACAGATCTACTACGCTAATTCTCCCAAACCCAAATTCGGATACAAATACATAATCTCCATTACTAACCACTCCATAAGGCATGTATCCTACAGGGTATTGGGCTATTTCAATCTCTTTGTCAATATCTACAATAGATAGAGTATTATTCCCATGATTTGATACAACAAGATTTTTAGAATCGGGTGTAAACGACAAGTTACGAGGATCATCACCAACTCTAACTTCTGATTTAACCTTTAAGGATTGAGTATTGATTATGGTAATACTATCACTATCAGGATTGGTCGCAGCTATATATGATTGGTCAGGCGACACAACAACTGAAGAAGATGAATAATGCCTTAATAAAGGCTGATCAGTGGTATACCCGTGTGGGGGCAAATTAAAATCTTTTCCCGAGGTTGAATCCATACCGCAAGAGAGGGCTGATATAGAAATAAAAAATCCGGTTAAAATAGAAGCCCACAAAGATATACCAAAACCACTTCTCCTATAATAAATAATAGATGACAAATTTATTACACCAATAAATCAGTTCTTATTTGATACGCTACACACATTTACGTCGTCAAAAAATACTTCGCTTTCATCTAAAACTTCAAACCATATTCTACCTGGAGGGAGCGGATTTGAATCCGTCTCTTCGATTTCCAAAACATCATCTACCGCGACACGTAATACGTTATCAATACGACTAATTTCTACAATATGCCAGTCTCCTGAAGAATGATTTATACTTGATGAAGCAACCACAGAATCATCAACAATTATATGAGTCCCATGTTTATTAAACGATATCAAATATCGTTTACCCTCGGATGCATGAAAATTAAGGTGAGTACCCGATTCTTTTGTAAGTTTCAGCCGCATTCTCCAAACAACCTCATCCCATTTGTCTCCAGCAAAAGCATGTACGTGGCCGTATCCTCTTAGTACACTTGATCCATCATCATCTATAATAGTCCAAGCTGATTCATCACTAAATTCCCATTTTTGTGAGCCATTTTCAAAATCATCCTCAAACAAAACTTTTTCTGTAGCCAAACAACTAGTCTGGCCAGTTGGTAACCGGCTTTCTCGCTGATTAGGGGGAAGGCCCGTGCCAATAGGAACTCTTGCCCCATGGGTAGTTATAGATCCTGCTGCCTGGTTCCCTTCTTCATCTCCCACATAGTATGTAACGGTGATTGTATCGGACAAGTCAGGATCGAAAGCACCCACAAGTTGATTCAACTCGCTACCATTTAATACCCAGTCAACCATTCCGTTTTCAACAACTATTTCTTTATTTAATAGTACTATTCCAGGAATAGATACGATGATATTCACTGTTGATGAATCCAATTTTTCTGGAACCATCGAACCAAATCTAGCTTGCCTTATACCTCCATACCAATTCGAAGCTTTGGTTTTTACTAGGTCAGTACCGATATTCAATACATGTGTTTTTTCATCTATAACAACAAAGGTGAATGTTCGCCCGTCAGGTGTTAAAGGTCCTCCAGTTGGGTACGGCTCTTGCACAAGGCCAGCACTAGTCATACCGTCATGTGTTACAGACAATTCAACTGTCCAAAGCCCAGGTTTATCGATGGGAAAATCATTTGATGGGTTATAGTAATAACCCACAGAATTAGCTCTATCTTTGAAAACACGCAAGGTTCCATCTGGAGATATGACAGTATAATGTATTCTGCTATTAAGAGTAGGCATGACAGGCCCCGCCATCTTAAATATATCTCCCGTTTCCAGCATTGCACCTGGCCTCACACCCAAAGGAACAAAAAACATGTCTATATCCCTGCCATGTATATTAAAAAGTGGCCCTCCATTAGGTCCACCAGCATTACCTTGGAATGGCGGCATAAAACGAGAACCTTGAGGGTCATTTCTGTTTAACAAAACCCATCCAGAACCATATATTCCAAAAACACCGTTTTTCAGTTTTTCGTCTCTTATTACACCCCCACCATATAGGAATTTGAATTCTCCTGGTCTATCACCTTCATTCGGACTGTTCCCAGACTGCATGTGATAAGCATCGTTGAAACGCCAATATGCTTTTCCAACATCTCCCCTTTGAATAGTCTCTCTGACTCTTACCCCTGGTCTTTGGGCTGAATTATATGAATATGCTGTGATGCCAATGTTGTCTTGATCCAATTCCGTTATAGTTGTCAATGGAATTTCACCGGCCTCTTTCAATTCATCTATGTCAAAGCTGCCTCCTACTACTTGATTCGCTTGATTTATCGCCCTTATGACTAATGGATGTTCATTCAAAGCCTGAAAACTTAACCCAGTTATCACAGAGTCACCTGGCCCCATATCTTCAGTTTCTCGGTTTGGTTCTGCATCTTCTATCCCCCAGAGAATATCTCCAGTAAAAAATGGGAATTGATGATGCCCTCCAGATTCGAAATCAGAACCAAAACCCCATGGCGGAGGTATAGATTCAAAATCGTCTGGGCCTCTAAATCCATGAACAATAATGGGCGCATCTTCAGTTTCAATTACACCTCCATATACCATTCGTCCCACCCATAATCGTCCATCTTTATCAAAATGCCGAGCTTCTACATTAACTTTATATTCACCAGGTTTTTCAAAAGAGAAAAACTTTCCATCTCCATCCCAATAACCAAATCCATTAGCAACACCTTCATATTCATGTAGGCTTACAACATTCGCATCATCAACATGAGTGACTGTGAAATTAATACTTGCAGGTACTTTAGGATAAATATGTAAGCCAATCGGCAAATGATTCCCAATTTCAAATGGGGTCCCAGGTAACAACTCAGTTTCGATATCAAGACTGTTGGCAACGGTTAAATCATAAGTACCATTGATTTCAAATTTATACCCATTTCTATCAGAAACATAACCCGACAGTTCCAATACATAGTCACCATCCAAAGGAAACTTATAAGCTAGTCCATCTTCAAACCCTAGTAACTGCGGTATTTCCCCGATATGACCTCCACCTGCAGAAACCGAATTATTACCAGGTAGGATTGGTGTTTTTACGCCGTAGGCACTTAGTGCAACTGGCCCAATTGTATCTGTATCTCCATCAGGTCTTTTCACATTAATTCCAATTTGACTATCGTCAAAATTAAATTCTATAAAAGGTACAGCTGCTGGTGTACGATCAGTAACTCCGAGTAAAGGAACAAATGGATCCAAACGATAACTCCAGGCATCACCATATGAGTCTACTCTAGGAATTACTGGATGATGATGAGTGATTGTTAGTGAACTGATTCCTGTTTTATCTAGACCTTCTCTAGAAAGAATTCCTCCACGAGCACCTTCCTGTAAATGGTCAGCAAGTAATGTAGTCATCAATCCCATAGGCTTTGGGGATCCAACAGTAACAATAGCAACAGCCACCATATTTTGTGGCCCCATTCTCCCAAATGCTAATAACTTTTCATCATTTTCGCTATCGCTCATTTTTTCAGGAAAATGTAAATTGAACCATATAATGTAAGTTCCAATAGGAGAACCAGTCTTTAACCATGGGGTATCGGTACTCATCTCACATTCAAAACTTGAAACTGATTTTTCTTTTACCTGTTTCCACTCAAGCTGTTTCTGACCACAATTATCATTGAAGAAATTACTGTTTTCGGTACCTGGAACAATAGGCAAACCAGTCCCTGTAAATATATTAGAAAAAAACAAATTCCCAGGTCCAACTTGCAATCCATTTTCATCTGCAATCATCTGACCCATCATGTTATACCCAATCTCATCTGGCAGAATCGATGAATCAGTCAAAATGGAGATTTCGCCACCAATAGTTGCATTATCATTTGACTCAAATTCTATTTTTGAAATATCACCCTCAACTATCCATACATACCCATCACCTGGACCTCTACCACCACCACCAAAACCATATCCGTTTTCAGTTTCTCGAACAGGAACACTTAAAATTATTCCTGGAGAATCACTACCTTCGTTCAAAAGTTGTTCTAGTCCATCATTCAAATTAATCTGGTCACCTGTTACATCTTGTTTTATAAGAATATGCGTTCCATTAGTGGCAGAAACATTTGCTTCAAAAGCGCCTGATGAATCAGCAAGTAATAACTCCACCACACCTAATTCTAAATTCGCTACCATTACTGAAGCACCCGGTGATACAGCACCTGAATTCGCAATTACTCTAACATTCTTTTCAACTTGATCGTATTCAAGTTTTATATGGCTTACGTCAGGGGGAGAAAGAACTCTTGTACTTTCTACAGCAGAAAGAGGATTCCAATTAGCTCCAGATGTTTCAATAACAGGAATAAATGGTTTCACCGGTATAGAATCCATGAGTTTTTCTGTCTTAGAGGCTGAATTAGAAACAGAAGATTGAGTATCACTGCCTTGGTTTGTTGCTATTTGTTGTTTATTCTGTTCATTTATAGAATGCTCAATTTCAGTGGATTTATCAGAACAAGCTATAAAAATAACAAGAAATAAAATTACTAGTCCAACCACCTTCTTATAAAAATTAAAAGCAGCCACTATAGAATTCCTTATTGAATACATCAGGTTATTAACGCTTTGCAAGGTAGCCTAATTGTATGCCTCAAATAAAACTAATATCAATATTTAAATATGGACAAACCTTCACACACAATTAAAGCAACATTAAATATATGCGGTTTCTACTCTTGCAAATTCGAAATCAAATCTAGGTTCAATTTTCCTCCTTACCAACGGAAATGGCCTTACATGCAAATGCTGCCAATAATGAACCCGTAATTGGACCTACCGAATAAATCCAATTATTACAATTTTGTTTTTAATCTTAAGTATTAGGATGGAAATTCAATTCCACAAATTTCTTCAAATATTTTCGAGTCTTAAGTTGAGAAATACTAGAAGTCTTTATCCATTTACAACACTCAATACCTTCACCCTCATCAGGTACTAAATCGACCTCAGTACCAAGAGCATAATCCATTTTGAACCAATAGACTATTTTTTTGTAATCGACACCATCATACTTTCTTATATATTCAATTTTCCCAAGGGATTCGGTTACTTTTAAATAATCTATATTCAGTCCCGTTTCTTCAGATGTTTCGCGTAAAGCGCAGGCTTCAACACTCTCTCCTTTTTCAATTTTTCCTTTTGGGAAATCCCAGCTACCATATTTTTTTATCAAAAGAGTTTTATTTTTAACCGAAACTACGCCTCCAGCAGCTATTTTGGAAGGTAATACAATATCTTCAGTATCAGTCCGCATGAATTTTTAACCTTTCTAATATATTAAATTGTTGTTGAGTAAGACCATTAAACCAAACACCATCAATCTCTATCGACCCCATCTTATCTAATTCATCTACACGAGTTACTTCACCTAGGTATATTTGATCTTTTTTGGGATAATCGAATTTATCCAATACCAAGTGTATCGAAGACAGATGAGCAGAAAGTTTATTGTCCGAATTAATGATATTCCAAGGCGCATAATCTGTTGACGTTATAGCAAACATTCGTTCTTTGAAATATGTATATAAATGCCATTTCTCACTCGCTGCACGGTCGTTTCCACTGAACTTCCAATATTTTAAATCACTAGTTTCCCTTAAATTGAATCTAAGTGTTTGAGATTCTTGAGAAACTGATAAATATATCTTAATCAACTTAATTTCATTATTAACAAGTTCTTCTTCCCAAGAATTAACCCTTCTTATAAAATATTTATATTGATTCATAGTGCAATAACCCATAACTGGTTGCACCATAGCCCTGGAATACCATGACCGATCAAAAACTACCAACTCACCAGGGTCAGGCATTAATTCTTCATGTACTCTAAACCAATTTCGCATTTGAGATTGATTAGGTATTCCTAAATGAACTACTCTGGCAGTCCTCGGATTTAAATGATTAACAATATTTCTTGCAGTAGAACCTTTACCTGCAGCATCCCGTCCTTCTAGAACTACCACAACCCGCAAATTCTCTGAAGCAATATATTCTTGCAACTTCAAAAGTTCAAGCTGTAATCTTCTACGTTCTTGACGATATCTTTGATATTTAATATCAATAAAATTATCTACAAAATACTGTTGTGGAGCAGTCGATGGTATCGAATATAAATTATTGTTCATTTTGGTTTATTTGGGTACCCTTGACCAATCCATTCCTTCGTTACGTCATCAAGCTTATAAACATTTTCAGGTTCAATTCCTGAATCTTTCGCCACATTATATGCCAAATCACATCTGCGATTACCACTATTGCATACAAATATTAGTTTTTTATTGGGAATTAATTGAATTAAAAATTTAATAAGGTAGACTAATTCCAAATAAACATAGGACTAGACATTCGATTGGACATTATTTCAATTTATTATAATGAAATAAATATGATTCTTTTGGAGTTTTTAAAATGAAGCTAGTAATCATTGGTACTGAATATAGTGGATGCACCTCTCTTGCAATCGGCATAGAAAAATGGGCTGCTGGTTTATTAGGACCTTCTATACCTGAAGGAGCTCCAGTTTTTCATGACCACTTTAAAATACCTGAAATCGGTCACTCTGTACTAACAGACAAGGAATATCAAGAATTTGTTTCACTTAGTCCAAATATAAAAGAAATGTTTCAACGTTTCATGATCAAATACCATATAAACTCGACTCTATATGAATACCCCGACCATATCATGGTAGGTTTCCATATAGAAGAAGCTGTTTACGCACCTATTTATTATGGCTATGGAGATAATGGAGCAAGAAGTAACTGGGCAAGATCGGTTGAAAGAGAAATGATTGAAAAATCATCCGAAACAGTACTTGTCTTAGTCACAGCATCAACCGAAACAATTGAACAGCGAATGGAAACATCTCCTCACCCACGTGGATTACTTAAAAAACAAGACATAGTTAAAGTAACTAATCGATTTAAAGAAGAATTTGATGCATCTTTATTCCTATACAAATTTATGTTGGATACAACCAATAAAACACCAGAAACAACTTTAAAAGATTTTACTAATCAAATTCAGCCTTACTTTACAGACTCTGACAGAATGCGAATATTGACGCGCAAATCTTTATTAACCAATAATGATTGATTTAAGTGATAATTCAATTGAATAGCAAATTACTAGTCACTATGTTGGTGATATTACCGATACTTATAATACTAATGCTTAATCTACTAAAGGTTTATACAAGCATATTAGACTAATTTCTTAACACCAAATTGGATACAAAGCACCTATACCCAAGTGTATAATGTACCGAATACTGGAATCGGAGAAATCTAACATCATGGGAAAAGAGATTCAAATAGGTTTAGTTGTTATAGTTTTTGTTTTATTTGTATCAAATGTTTTAACACTAAGAAAGATGAATGAATTAGAAGAATTGACACAAGCAAAAACAGACCAATTAGAACAGAACATCGCATATTTTGCTCAAAATAATTACGTGACAAAACCTGAAGTTGTCGGGATGATGAATGACCACATTTGGTTTGAACATAAGTTGTCGGATTGACAAAAACAATCCCTTAATTATTAAACAAACCAACAATAAAAAATGTCCTTGATTGTTTAATGCTTTATTAAATTAAACCGGAAATTTTGATTTGCAGTTATATCCAGATTTAAATCTAATTAATCCATCCTTCAAAATATTCTGGAGCCCATTTATGAGATAAATAATTAGTCCTAGTTTTGAATCTGACATAAGATGGGTCCTCTTGTAAATCTATCCATGCATTAGCTCCATTTATCGTTGGAAACTCAGCGATCACAGTAGTATGCCAGTTAGACTGCGGAGTAATCAAACGATAAGCTTCTAACCTTATTAATTTATGTTCTTCCGTCACAGAGTTAATGTTTTTGATATATCTCTGGTGTGCATATTCATCAGGAGCAACTAAATCTGATCCTGGCAAAGACATTTCAAAAGTTATAACAACCACGCTAGTTTTATCCTCTTTCAAATTAGTATGGTCTAAATCATCTTTGATAAAACGAGGTTTAGTTTCTTTGGAATCTGTATTAACGCCGATATGTTCTATACGCCTAGCAAGGTAATAATTAAAAGACCCATACCTACCATATGGAGGTTCCATCTCAGCTTCTATCCATGATTCTGCACCTTCGAATGTTGGAAATTTAATGGTCCAAAAAAATTTCCAATCATT